>JAFDCR010000358.1 GCA_019312685.1 Deltaproteobacteria bacterium
GGACAGCAATGGGTAATATGGCGTCACAACGACCTTACCACCAATTTTATCCATCACTTTCTTAGCATTCATAATATCATTTTTATCATGACTAGCTGACTCCATCAAGACATCTGGACAAATATTTTTGACATTTGGTAATGGCGAATAAGTCCCTTGTGCAACGACAAAATCATTGTACTTTATAGCTTGGGCCAGAAGCATACGTTCATCAAAACTAAGAACTGGTGTTTTTTTCTTCCAGGGAGGAACTGCTGGATAAGGTCCTGTATTATAAAGAACATGATGAGGAGCGCCGGGAAATAGCAAGGCGTGGTTGGGAGAAGAGCCACAAGCATTTAAACGTGGAGAAACTGGCAAAGTATATGATTGAAGTGACTTTCAATCTGCCGCTTTCGGAAGATTATATCTGGCCGACAGAACTTTATTAATCGGGATATTCTTTGCTGGAGATTATAAAAAAGTCAAGAAAACTAAGATAATGTGAGAATATTTGTTGAGGTATCCAGTTCAGCCTGCACCCCTACAGGCAAAGTAAGGTTGCGGCGGCTGTGACCTGTTGGAAAATTTGCCCAGACAGGGATTTTCTTTGCCTCCAGGAGTTCTTTTATTCTTGATTGAACCGTCTTTTGAAGTATTGCCCTTTCTTTTCTTTCTTCATCTGTAAATGAGCCCAGAATAAGTCCCTTGATCTTTTGGAGCCGGCCGGCTTTGCTCAAGTGTGTCAGAAGACGGTCAAGGCTGTATGGCTTTTCTCCGATATCCTCAATAAACAGAATAGTATCCTGCCAGCTGATTTCATGGGGTGTCCCGATCAAATGAACAAGGGTGGTGAGATTGCCGCCAAGGAGTACACCTTTGGCCTTGCCCTCATGTAATACCTTGATTCCGGATGGTAATATTTGCTTTGGAGTTTTCCCCAGAAGCGTATTGAAAAAACTCTTCTGTGACTTCCTGTCAATAGTTGCAAGGGACGTTACAACCGGCCCGTGAAATGTAACCAGGCCTGTTTTTTTATGGATGGCATTTAAAAGCACAGTCAGGTCACTGAAGCCGATCAGGATTTTAGGGGTTGAGCGAACCTTTTTCATGTCAATCATATCGAGCATGCGGAGACAGCCATACCCTCCACGTACAGCTACCAGGGCCTTAACTTCAGGATCGGCCCACATCTTGTTAAATTCATCCGCCCGTTCACGGTCCGAACCGGCCAGGTAGCCTTTACGGTCAAGAAGTCTGCGATTGAATTTTACCCTGAAACCTCTCTCCTCAAGCAGTTTGACACCTGCATTAAAATTTTTCCTGTTGGCAAGGGAACCTGCAGGGGCCACCAGGCCTATTGTTTCTCCTTTATTTATCGGAGGGGGAATGACAGGGTGGGGCTTTGTTATATGAGATGATTTTCTTTTATTTGTTTTTTTCATACAGAATTTGGAGACCCTTAAGGGTCAGAAATGGATCAACTGTCTGGATGGATTTAGTATATTGGGACAGCAGCTCGGACATGCCGCCTGTGGCTATAACTTGAGGAATATCACTGAATTCGGCAGAAAGTTTTTTTATCAGGCCATCCACCATGGCTCCATAACCGTATAGTAGACCTGATTTAATTGCATCTACTGTATTTGCGCCGATGGCTTTTTGGGGTGGAATTGATATATCAACTCTTGGCAGTTTTGCCGTCCGGCTGGCAAGTGCATCCAGGGAAATGCTCATGCCCGGCACGATTACCCCGCCGAGATATTCACCCTCTGCAGAAATACAGTCGAAGGTTATGGCGGTCCCAAAGTCAACAACGATTGTAGCTTTGCGGTATTGTTCAAACGCTGCCACGGTGTTGACGATCCTGTCAGCTCCGACTTCGTTGGGGTTTTCAGTTGCTATTTTTATACCTGTCTTGATGGAAGTGCCATCAACAAGCAAGGGAGTGCAGTTGATATACTTGGAAGAAAATTCCTGCCAGGCCTGCTGCTGGGTCGGAACAACGCTGGCGATCACCACTGCTGAGATATCTTTGAATCGGATATCATGCATGGCAAAGAGTGCCAGAAAACGTGCTGCAAGTTCATCAGCGGTTTTTTTTCTGTCCGTTTTTAAACGCCAGTGACAGATGAGTGAACCCTTCTTGAAAACGCCGCTTACAGTCTGTGAGTTGCCTACATCAATTACCAGGAGCATAGGTTGTTATATGGTTTCTTTAATCAGTTAAAATTTCAGAATAAATTGCTTGGGCCCTTTGTCAGTTTTGCTGACAATAATATTCAAACTACATTGTATAATCAAGAGTTTGTAAAGTATAGAAATAAAACAAGAGAAAGGAAGCGGAAATGATTTCACGTCTAAAAGGCTTTTGTAGTTTTTGATATCAAACGATATGTAATTTATGTATTAGGTAGCTTTAAGATAGAAAACGCCTGGTAAAAATTGAAACCTACCAATGTATATGTCTTATTTTTAAAAGAATTTTTTCAATTTCCCTGCCAAGGCTTCTTATGGGTTTTCTGATTTTCAGGGCTGATCTTCCCATAATAACAGCCTCAGGAGAATGCATTTCAATGTTATTGTCTTGTTTGGTGATTTCTTTTTCTATTACAGCAAAAAGGTTGTGTTCTTCAAGTACACGCCTTCTGGCTTCTATAATGTAAGGAAGCCTGTCTTCATACTCATTGTTAGCAAGAGTGCTACGGATTATTTCAACTGTTTTTCTGAAATTATTCATATCAATTGGGATGAAGCTTTCCCTGGGAAAATAATCTGTCGCATTTGGGCAGCCATGATAAAAAGGAACTGTATAGCCCAGAAAAGCATCGGGTAGTTTTTCCGTCATATGGTTGGGAAAAACATGGTTTTCAACAGTGATATGAAACCGGTATGGATCCAGAGCCTCGGCTTTATCCGACATGGGATTAACACCATGGCCGAACACGTCCAACTCGGGTATCTCCTCTTTTAGCCTTTCCGTAAAGTGAAAACGTTTGTAATGAAGTGTAAGCCGACCCTGTCTTATAGAGCAAACAGTTGATATTGATTTGTGTTTCTCCGGTGGCTTAATATCTTTTATTTCATCATAAGTCAGCATCTTGCCTTCAGAGTCCGAAGCCCCATAAAACCAGATAAGTCCTGGCTGGGTAAAAATGGTATGAGGATGTTTGATAGCCCAGGATTCCTGGCTTGTTATGACCCTGCCGAACTGTTGGAGATAATATGAGCCATATACTGTAATTGAAGAAGGTTCAGTTGTAATCAGGATTGTGTTTTCCCTTGGACATCGTAGTTTTTCAATACCTCGGGTGAATTTGTCTCGTGGCAGATCATGATAGACAACAAGCCAGTCATATTTATCCGCATCAATGTCAAAGGTAAATTTACAATTGTTCCATTTTAGATCTGACCCCGGAAGTTGTCGAGACCAGCGCTTTTTGTTGGAACTGCGGCCCAGCCCTCTTGTTAGAAATTTGACTGTTATCTGTTGGTTAGCCCCGGTTGATTGGTTTGGGTATGAGGCTGAAGGTAGATTTTGCATTTTGTAAATAAAAAAATTATGTGTTTACGGTAAAACCATACATGTTAATGGTACGGGGAGGGTTCCTGAGTGATCCTGTAACAATACTATTAAAACTGAAAACTATAAGCAAGTTCAGAGTTGTCAGCTGAAGTGATATGGAAATGCTGTAGGTCTCTGGAGATAAGACTATGAATTTCCTGCAGTATATTTCATGATGAACTCATCAAGGAGGGATTCCTGCTCCGGGTTGAGGGAACCGAACTGAAGGCAGCACTGGCGTTCTTTTATAATGCTGAAGGAAACTTGATTTTCTACTGAAAAGTCACGGATACACTCAATCGGTATACTGTTCATGAGGAAGTCATTGTTGACAAAAATATTCACTTCGTGGGCCTCGCCCAGCCAATCGTTTTGATCTACATATCGTACAGCCATACCCCCTTTACTGATATTCACTATCCTGGCAACCTGTGGTTCGGATTTATTGGGTACCGCAATAACCAGTTCGGGTAATTGGTAGCGTTTATGTTTTCTTCGTTCAGTCTGTAGAGAAAGGTTTTCCATTAAAATCACCTGAATTTTATCGGTTATATTTTTATATCATATATATAAAAATATAATAATTAAATTTGCAATTTAAAGTATTTTGCTACTGCTTTTTGATATAAGTTGAAATGAAAAATCAACAAAAAAACATGGATTGCTCAAAATTTATAGAAATTTTCGGTCGGTAAAAGCATTTGGAAGTAAGTAGATTTACTCCCGGCTTATTATGGATTCAGTATAAACTGTATTTGACAAGCCGTCCGTCCAGGCCGCCGCTTATAAGGATTTTTTTCCAGGTAGGTCTGAGGCCAATACTTTTTATCAGGTCCCTGTTGCCGAAATACAGATAGGCTTCACCTCCTTTCAGGTGATTCTTCAGAAAATCTCCCAACTGTTTCATGAATTTTTTCATTTCGGTTTCTGCATCCATGCGTATGCCATAGGGAGGGTTGCAGATTACGACAGTGTTTTTAGGGGGGCGGACATCCTGAAAAGGTTTTACGGCAAGTTCGATATGGTCTCCCTGGAGAAAATTTTTTAGGTTTGTTCGGGCAACCTCTACAGCCTCCTTTGATTTGTCGCTTCCGCTGATCATACCGGAGGGAAGTTTTCTTGTTTTACTGTCCGCCTCTTTTTTCACAGAGACCCACAATTTGGGATCAAAATCAGGCAGAGATTCAAACCCGAATCTTTTGCGTAAATAACCGGCAGGAATCCTGCAGTAATGCATCAGTGCTTCACACAGCAAAGTCCCGGAACCGCACATGGGATCTAATAATGGACGTTTACCATTCCAGCCGCTCAAATGAATAATCGCTGCAGCGACAATTTCCTGCATAGGGGCTCCGGTTGATTGAGTTCTGTACCCCCGTCTGTGCAGGGAACCGCCAGAGGTGTCCAGATAGATTGTTGCCTTGTTATTCTGGATATGCAGGTTCAATAATACATCCGGATTTTTTGTGTTGACGCTGGGTCTTTTTCCTGTCCTGTTTCTGAAAACATCCACAACCGCATCTTTTAGACACTGGGCCGCATACTGGGAGTGGTTTATCCGGCTGTGTGAAACATTGGCTTTTACGGCAATGGTATTCGTAAGTTCCATAAGAGCCGGCCAGTCAATTTTGCTGGCTGTCTTATAAAGGTATTTGGCGGAATGACAGTCGAAACGGAGAAGCGGGGCAAGAATCCTGCTCAAAAAGCGGGAGCAATAGTTAATTCTGTAAAGTGTTGCCTTGTCAGCCGAAAAATAAAATCCCCTGTAGCCGGATTTGATATCTTGCGCTCCCAGTTTATCCAGTTCTTTTGTGCCAAGTTCTTCAAGGCCCTCGGCAATCTGGGCAAAATAGCGGCTGCTTTTCTGGTAGGTGAACATTGGTAATAATTTGCTGATATTTAATTATTTTTTCAACCAGCTGGACTTCAGGCTTTTTTCAACCCGGGGCTGTATTTCGCTCAGCAAATCTTCTCTTTCCAGGTATGGACAGGTATCCCCATATGGGAATCTCCGGCATTGGCTGGGACGGGCCTCATGGACTGTGCAGCGTTTGATCATCTTTTCATTTGATTGAAATATACAGGAACCGTCCTCTTTGACCTTGAAGGTGTATCTGTTTTCCATAAAGCGCTTGCGGACTTCCCCGTCTGGGATGGAAAAATACCTGGCAAGCCGGTTTATATCGTCTGCATCTATAAGCAGGACAGAACCTTTTAGCCTGTAACAGCAATATCCGGGACAAAAATTACAGTATTCCATATATAAACTTAGCAGATAGAAAATCGCGCGGCCCTGATATGTGATTTCTTAAAGTCCGGACAGCGGCCGGGTTTTGTTA
>JAFDCR010000359.1 GCA_019312685.1 Deltaproteobacteria bacterium
CCCTGCCATCCTTGGTGCGATGAGTTGATTCAAAAGTAAAAGAACCTGTATTCTTTAACTGTTGCCAATGTTCAGGCCATGACTCTTTTGGGAAGTTTGGGTCGATATCATGGACGGTCAGAGCCAGAAGTTGCTTACGAGAATATCCTAGCGAATTGCAAGCCGAATCATTCACATATATGAATTGTGCATCCGGCCCCATCCAGAAAATTGCGTCGGCCGCATTATCGACCGAGAATTGCCGTAGCTTCAATACGATATCTTCCTGTTTATGAATAACTGTTTCTTTTTTCATCTTTTAGGATTCTTTTTCTCTTAGTAGGTTTGCATCACCCAAAAGAGAAAAATGCTTTGATTCAACCAGCCCAAATTAGATTTTGAAAACACCATAAATTGTTTCAAAATGGAACTGATATTTCTTTGAGGTGAAAAGACAGAAGCCTCCAGTAGAGTTAAATACTCAAGGAGGCCCTTATAAAAGAATTTTTAAAATAACCCCTTTCATGACTATTTCCTTTATAAAACATGTGAAGAGAGGTTGAAGTTTGTGTTTAAATTTAACAAAATTTGAGAAGATGGTCAAATAAAAAGTACCACAATGTGGTGGCTTGTGAGGGCGGAAAGAAAGTCAAAATAATATTCCCATAGCTTTTTGCCATGAACCTGGCTGGCCTGGATTTATTCAGACCAGGTAGACATCAAAGCGGCTTGATCTTCCTTTGATGGAGTGCGAAGGTGTCTTGTTGCCGAGGGGTGGTGCCAGGCGCGGTCTTTTTACTACCACACTGTTCCGGGTACAGTGAAGGGCAATATCCAGCAGTTCAGCCGCATCCCGGTCATTGCCAGCCAGCCGGCGCAGCATCCTCATTTCTTTCTTGACAAGGCTGCTCTTGGTGCGTTCCGGATACATCGGATCGAGATAGATAACCTCCGGCCGTTTTTGTTCATTAAGTCTTCGTAAAAACACCTTACTGTCAATACAGGTAAACAGTATCCTGGCGGCAGTTTCAGCGGTTTTCGATTTCCGTCCGGCTCTCTGCAGGCCATCCTCAAGCATAGCTGCCAGGATCGGAGAACGTTCAAGGATATGCACCTGACAGCCGAGATGAGCCAGGATAAAAGCGTCCCGACCAAGTCCCCCGGTGGCATCACTCACAGTAGGATGAAGGTTTTTTTTCAGACCGACAGCCCGGGAAAGAGCCTGGCGGCGGCCTCCACCATGCTTTAAGCGATATTCCATTTTGGGGTCCGTAAAGCCTGCCGCGACAGGAAGGGGAGTTCTCGGGCCGGTCTGTTTCAGGGCAAGCCCGTCGTCAGAGCAGATAAGAAGAAACTCAAACTCCCTGGAGTCAATTTGGGCCAGAGGAATTCCCAGTTTTTCCGCCAGGGAATTTGCCCCGTCTTTCTGCTCTGGGGTTGCAGGACAAACCGCAACGGTTAATGTATTGCTGTCATGGCTCACAATGTTTTTGTATAAAAAAGGTATCAAGTGCTTTAAATTTTTGTTAAAAGGGCTGCAGGTCATGAAGTAAACATATTTAATAATACCCGTAACAATTAATTATGGAAACAATGGATCATCATGAAATAACAGAACCAAGGGTTGTTGCAATTATTCCGGCCAGATATCATTCGAACCGGTTTGAGGGCAAACCTTTGGCACCAATATTGGGAAAACCCATGATACAGCATGTGTATGAACGTGCTCTCACCGTCCCGCTGCTTTCCAGGGTAGTCGTCGCTACCGATGATCTGCGTATTGCAGACTGTGTCAAAGCATTTGACGGGGAGGTGATAATGACGCGGCCTGATCATGCTTCGGGTACTGACAGGCTTGCTGAGGCTGCCACAAAACTAGATATTCCGGAACAGGACGTGGTGGTTAATATCCAGGGCGATCAACCGCTTTTTCCCGCTGAGGTGATTGAGCAGGTTGCCCGGCCGCTGCTGGAAGATCCCACCCTGCCCATGTCGACCCTGATCTATAAGATTATCCGCAAGGAGGAGATCGGTGACCCCAACCATGTAAAAACGGTTTTTGACCGGAACAACAATGCATTGTACTTTTCCCGTTCCCCCATACCGTTCCAGAGGGATCCCGAGGAAGTTGCGGAACCCACCTATTATAAACATCTGGGATTTTACGGTTATCGCAAGGGGTTTCTCCTGACCTTTGTAAGTTTGCCCGAAGGCGAATGGGAACGTTTTGAAAAACTTGAGCAGTTAAGAGCTCTGGAATTCGGTTATAGAATTAAGGTAATCCTTACCGAGCATGATTCGGTGGAGGTTGATACACTTATGGATTTGAGACGGGTTGAGGAAATACTGCTGGATAAGCAGGATTGATGCTGTTTGGAAAAGTTCAATGAAAAGGGTAAAAAAATGAGAAAAAAGATAACGATAATCGGTGCTGGAAACGTTGGTGCTACGGCGGCCCATTGGGCAGTGGTCCGTGGTTTGGGTGACGTGGTTCTGCTGGATGTGGTTGAAGGGGTGCCCCAGGGCAAGGCCCTTGATCTCTGGCAGTCCGGTCCGGTCGAAAATTTTGCCTGGGGAGTAAAGGGAAGTAATGATTATGCTGATACTGCAGGATCGGATATCGTCATTATCACAGCCGGACTGGCACGAAAACCGGGTATGTCCCGTGATGATCTCCTGGCGAAGAATGTTGCAATAGTTAAGTCATGTACCGAAGAGGCTGTTAAGTATTCTCCGGACTGTGTCCTGATAGTTGTCACCAATCCTATTGATGCCATGGTGTATACTTCGTACAGGGTTTCCGGTTTTCCCCGTAACAGGGTTATCGGGATGGCCGGGGTGCTTGATTCCGCCAGGTATAGAACATTTCTGGCAGATGCTCTCGGTGTGGCTCCGGCTGACGTTAATGCAATGGTCATGGGCATCCATGGCGACAATATGCTGCCGCTTGTCAGGCTGGCCAATGTTGCCGGTGTGCCGGTCACCGATCTTCTGTCAGAAGAGAAAATAAACGACATTGTCAAG
>JAFDCR010000360.1 GCA_019312685.1 Deltaproteobacteria bacterium
AATCAGAACCGATGATCAGCATGGCAGGTGCCTCTTCGATTTCGGTAGTAAAATCAATGGTATATCCTTCTTTCTGGGGGATGTCTTTCCATCTGAAACGAGTGAGATTCCTGACCTCCTCAATCAGAGGTTTTAACGACAGGACTTCAGCTTGTTTGCGAGCATCCTTGTTCCCTTGGCTGAATCCCTGCAAGCTGGAAATGGATGTGGTACCCTGCATGGCTGCCTTTTCAATGGCATCAAATTTTTTGCTAAGACTTTCATCCGGAACGGCTTCTTTGAGCAGTTTGATGTTTCCAAGTATTATTGTCAGGCAGTTATTAAAGTCATGGGCTATGCCGCTGGCCATCTCCCCAAGTGAGCGCATTTTCTCCGATTGAATCAGTATATTTTCGGTACGCTTTCTTTCAGAAATTTCATGGAATGCTGCAAAGCAGTTGGGTTTTCCCTCAATAAAAGAAGAAGACAAGGTGATTTCTACGGGAACAGTTATGGAGTCACGCCGCAGGACAAATGTTTCATAGGACGTCTTGCTCTCTTGGGTCTGCTGCTTGCCTTCAAGATAATGACGGAATTTTTCGGTCTGGCTTTCCCGCAGGTCTTCCGGGAAAAGCATTTCAACTTCCCGTCCGATAACCTCGCTTGCAAGCCAGCCAAAAAGATTTTCGGCGGCCTGATTCCAAAGGATAATCCGTCTGAGATTATTTACACAGACAAGGGCGTCGTCGGTAGCATTTAGAATTGCTCCAAGCTGTCCCGCAAGTTTTTCCAGTTCTTTTTCAGTAGCTAATCTTTCAGTGACATCTTGCCCCAGTGAAAGACAGGCAGACATATCACCGGCATCGTTGTACTGATAGACGCTATGGTGCCATTCGCACGAGATAATATGTCCTGAGGCGGTCCGGTTTTCTGCTAAGGCATAAACCTCTGCCTGCCCCATTTTTAATGCATTCATAATTTCGGAAAATTTTTCTTGAGATTTGCCGCTGGCAAAAACATCAATAAAAGGTGTACCCAGAACCTCAGTTGCTGGGTGACCGAAAAGAATTTCCGCATTTGAGTTCCACAGGGTAATTTTCCCATGAAAATCCCAGCCGATCACAGCAAGGGGCCCAATTTCAATAAGCTGGTTGATTTCATCCCTGATATGCACAATATTTTCATTGCCTGCTACCATGGCGGCATAGAGATGTTCCATGCGATTTAATATTTCCATCCACATATTGTCCTTGAGTCGTTCTTCTTCTATGCGGTTGGTAATATCTCTTGCAATATGGAGGAAATACCTCTCGTCTTCCTTTTTGCCGGCAACTGGATAGATATCTATTTTAAAGTGGTGAGGAATCGAATCAATCATTACATCCTGGTGGGTGACACTGACTGGCTTCCCGGTGGACAGAGCTTCATATACAGGACATTCATCAGTCTGTTCCTTGCAGAAACTCATGCAGCTCTTGAGAACTTCCTGACATGTTTTACCCTGTATATCCTCCAGGTTTAGGTTGTTTTCAGTCAGGAAAGTATCATTTGCGTCCAGGATCTTGAGATCCTGAGACAGTATGACTACAGCTTCCCGGAAGCCTGAGGCTAGCATGTCAGAGAATGTGTGAGGACTTCCCATTTCGTTGCGGCAACTCCAAAGAGTTTAGTTCAGTGAACGGAACATGACATGCAGGGATCAAAAGAACGGATAATAAGATTGACCTCCACAGGATTATTTGTGTCAGCGACACTTGCACCGGTCAGGGCCTGTTCAACAGGGCCCGGCTGTCCGTTTTCATCCCTGGGCGACATATTCCAGGCAGAAGGTGTTACAACCTGATAGTTGTCAATCAGGTTTGAGGAAATTTTCATCCAGTGTCCCAGGCTGCCGCGTGCAGCTTCTATCAGGCCGATACCATTCGCTGCAAATCTGCTTGACGGTGCACCATAAAACGGCTCATTCGGGTTAATCCTCTCAAGCCAGCCGGACATTTCTTTTGTAAGTTTGCACATTTCTCGGAGCCTGGCAAACATGCGGGTCATAACCGAAGAATCCAGCTGGTGGATCATATCTGTCAACAACGGTTCATCGGCGATAATCATCCTTGCCAGCGGACCGACCTCAACGGTCTTGCCATTATACCTTGGAGCCTTGGTCCAGCTGTATGCCCCCTTTTTTTCTACCAGAGGAGAGGTGACTCCCTCCAGGGGATGTCTTGCTTCAACCGCATCCCTGAAAAAGGATACACCTATATGTTCTTTGATGAGTGCCTGATCAAATGGGCGTGATCTTCCATCATAATATCCTTCAGGCAACCAGGTGGAGCCATCCGGAAGATCATAGGCGCCGTAACTCATATATCTGTTCGGTCCTTTGCCTATTCTGTCGAGTCCGGCCTCAAGACACATGGTAAGGAAAAGACCAAGGTCGCTTTCACAATAGACCGAATTGCTGTGCCACTTTAAAAGTTTGTCGAGGCTGTCAATATCAAGCCATTCGCTTAAGGTGCAGCCCAGGAATCTTTTTTCCAGGAAATCCCGGAATTCGTTAAGAATACCTATAGCTCTTGTCAGGCTGCTGAGATTCATGGTTGAAGTTGTACCCGTGGGATGAATTGCAAGGCTGTTCGGCCATTTGCCTCCCACCAGTCCCATAAGTTCCAGGGTGCTTTGTCTGGCCTTTAAGGCAAGCATGACCGAAGTCCCGCTCATAGCGGTAAAGCGCTGCTTTACCGTTTCATATACACTTTGTTTTTTATAAAGAGGATTGGCCAGATCAGGAGCAAAGAGGAGATAAAAGTGGCTCAGATGGCTCATGACCACTTCGGTGCCCAGAATAAAGTTTTTCATGTGAAAGCCATTTTCGGGCATTTCTGCACCCTGCGCCTGGGCCAGGGCTTTGGAGGCGGCTACACCGTGAGAACCGCTGCAGATACCGCAGATACGCGGAGTTATCACCAATGCATCCATCGGGGCTCTGCCAGGCATTATCCGTTCAAAGCCGCGAAACATGATACCGGAACTCCTGGCAGAAATCACCTTATTGGCATCAACTTCAATTTCAATGCGCAAATCCCCCTCAATCCTGTTGAAGGGATCAATTGCAATCAGTTTTGCCATGGCAACTCCACTGTACTTTTTTATATATTCAATGCAGAAGACAAGAACATATATTCTTTAAATGCACCCGGTATATATGTTATATCGTCAGCTGATCCATTTGAATGAAACAGCATTTTTTTTCAATCTCTCTGGGCAGGCCAGTTTGGACATACCTGAGATCCCAACGAACCAGGCCTTAGGCACATCAAGGGGAAGAGTCA
>JAFDCR010000361.1 GCA_019312685.1 Deltaproteobacteria bacterium
AATCACTTTTCCACCATCGGCCTGATCGGCGGTAACGAGGCCTGCCTAAACCTGCTGGGTTGCGACATCGGGAGCGAGGAAGGCCGCGCCTTTGCCGGCCGCATGTTGGACCATATGCGCGATACCCTTACCCGTTTTCAGGAGGAAACCGGTAACCATTACAACCTGGAAGCCACCCCGGCCGAGGGAACCGGCTTCAGGCTGGCCAGCCTCGACATGAAGCGGTTTCCTGAAATGCGCACCAGGCTCACCTGTCCCGATTCGGGTACACCTATTTATTCAAACTCCACCCAGTTGCCGGTGAACTACACCGATGATATATTCGAGGTGCTTGATCTGCAAGACGACCTGCAAACAAAGTACACCGGCGGTACGGTACTGCACAGCTTCCTGGGGGAGGCGGTCGCCGATCCCCAGGCAGTCCGTTCGTATGTTAATAAGGTCTGCCACAACTACCATCTGCCCTACTTTACCGTTACGCCTTCCTTTGCCATCTGTCCCTCCCATGGGTACCTTAGGGGTGAGGTGGGGAAATGTCCGAGCTGCGGCGAGAAAACAGAGGTTTATTCCAGGGTGGTCGGGTATATGCGGCCGGTTGACCAGTGGAACGAGGGAAAACAGGCGGAGTTTTCCGTTCGCTCGCACTACAGGGTGGAGGTCTAAGGATTATGAAGATCAGCGGACTGCAGCCGGTTACAGCCAGCGATTTTCCCGGTCGCCTTGCGGCCATTGTCTTTACCCAGGGATGTAATTTCCGCTGCCCTTTTTGTCATAACGGCAGTCTGCTCGCCATGGACTCGGAATCGCTCATAGATTTGGACGCGATCTTCACCTTTCTGCATAAGCGGAAAAAACTACTCGACGGACTGGTGATAAGCGGCGGAGAACCATGCCTGCAGCCAGACCTTGCCAGGTTCTGCTACCATGTTAAAGAAATGGGCTATGAGGTAAAGCTTGATACCAACGGCAGCCGCCCCAAGGTTGTCCGGGCGCTGCTGGCAGAAAAACTTGTTGACTTCATTGCCATGGATATCAAGGCGCCACTGCACAGGCTGGAGGACCTGACCGGCACCAGTCTCTACGAACCACAGATCCGTGAATCGATTTCCCTGATTGCCAAGAGTGGGGTGGAGCATATGTTCAGGACTACCGATGTCACTCCCCTGCTTTCCTCCCAGGATCATGAAAACATAAAAGACCTGGTGCCCCAGGGGTCATGTCATGTGGTGCAGCCATTTGTCCCGGAAAATGCCCTGGCACCTTCTTTAAGGACCATGTAATAGGCTGCCGGCTTCTGTTACCTATCCCCTCACCAGGAACCGGCAGTTCTGTTTCCTTCCAGATTTTTCTTTTTTATCCCAAGCCAACTGGAGATCTACAATATTACACCACCGCCTATTACTTCTTCATTATTGTAAAAAACGGCAAATTGTCCTGGGGTAATTGCTAATTGTGGTTCATTAAATTTGACTTTGTAGGTGTTTTTATCACCAGCAATAATCATAGATGGGGCTTCGTGGTGTCGGTACCTGATTCTTGTCCTGTATTCCTGGGGCAGGTGGGGTTCTTTCCCTGAAATCCAGTTCACTTCAGCAACTTTCAGTTCTTTTTTATAGAGGTCAACCTTTTTGCCGACCACCACTTCATTACGTACCGGATCAAGGGCAGCTACATAATACGGGGTTGCATCCGGGATGCCGAGCCCCCTGCGCTGACCGACCGTGAAACGGTGAATTCCCTCATGGCGTCCGATAACTTCCCCGTCCAGGGTAACAATGAAGCCGCCGTTGTTTTCAAGAGCTGTATACTGAGCCATGAAACTCTTTAAGTCCCGGTCTTTCAGGAAGCAGACATCCTGGCTCTCTGACCCATGTACCCCTGAAATACCGAGGTCAGCCGCCAATTTATAAACGTTTTCCTTTCTATGATCGCCAAGGGGAAAGAGTATTCTGTTAAGCTGTGGCTGGGTCAACCGGTGCAGAAAATAGGACTGATCCTTTTTGTGGTCCTCTCCTCTAATGAGGTGATAGACATCTTCCTTGTCACGCAGAATCCTTGCATAGTGGCCGGTTGCCATAAGGTCGCAGCCGGCAGCCAGGATTTTTTCCAGCAGCCTGCCGAACTTTATTTTCGGGTTACAGATCACGCAGGGATTTGGAGTTCTGCCCTCTAAATAATTCGAAGTAAAATAATCAAGAACCGTTTCCTTAAACTCCTCTGTCAGGTCTATGACGGTAAGGGGAACATCCAGGTGGGAAGCAACTTTTTTCACCCGGCTGATCTGGAGGTCGAGGTCCGGCTGGGCCAGGGCCATGAAAAAACCATGGACATCATGGCCTATGTTTTTTATAAGGGTTGCCGTGACTGAACTGTCCACCCCGCCGCTCATGGCCACGCCGACCTTGATTGGTGATTTTATTTCCTTAAGTTGCATATAATTCAATTAAAATCTAGACTGTTTTTCAAAATTAATTAAAAATTTAAAATTAAGGATATAGTCTTTTAACACTATGTCAGCAAAAGCATCAAGAACAGGTTCGGCAAATAATAAATCCCCCGGCCTGAAAATTCCGGAACTCCTAGCTCCGGCAGGCAGTTTTGAGAAAATGGTCACAGCCATCCATTATGGTGCCGACGCGGTTTACTGCGGCGGCAGGAAATACAGCCTGCGGGCCCATGCCGGTAACTTTTCCGATAAGTGTCTCGAGGAGGCAGTCGCTTATGCCCATGACAGAGGCGTCAAGCTCTATGTAACAGTGAATATTTTCGCTCACCGGGAAGACTTTCAGGGGCTGGACAAATATCTGGTGTTTCTCAGAACTATCGGGGTGGATGGAGTCATAATCTCAGATCCTGGCATACTCTCGCTGGCAAAGGAAATAATTCCCGAGGTTCCTGTGCATTTAAGCACCCAGGCCAATGTCACCAATCCGGCAAACGCCAGGTTCTGGGAATCACAGGGGGTATCCAGACTTAATGTCGCCAGGGAACTCAGCCTGACCGAGATTGCAGAGATAAAGCAGGCCCTTGCGGAGACGACCCAGGTTGAAGCCTTTGTGCATGGCGCCCTATGCATTTCGTATTCCGGCAGGTGTCTGCTCAGTTATTACTTCACCGGTCGTGATGCCAACCGGGGTGAATGCGCTCATCCCTGCCGTTACCAATATGTCCTGCAGGAAGAAAAAAGGGAGGGGCAGTACTTCCCGGTGGAGGAGGATGAATACGGTACCTATATATTCAACTCCAGGGATTTATGCCTGATCAACTGGCTGCCCCAGATGATTGTAAGCGGCGTTGACAGTATCAAGATCGAAGGCAGGATGAAGACCATGTACTATGTAGGCGCTGTTGTCAGGGTGTACCGGGCAGCTCTGGACTACCTTGCAGAAAATATGGCAGAGACCATGGCGAAGAACAGGAAGTTCGTCCTGCCTTCAGTGTATATGGAGGAACTCATGAAGGTCGGCACCAGGGGCTATACCGAGAATTTCATCCTGGAGCCGCCCGGTC
>JAFDCR010000362.1 GCA_019312685.1 Deltaproteobacteria bacterium
ACAGCAGGGAAGTTGAAATGGAGGTAACCCAGGCACCATCCATACCGACTATTGAAGTTTTTTCCAACACCGGAATTGATGAGATGGAATCAAACCTGCGGGATGCCTTTGGCAAGATTTTTCCCAGGAAGGGAAAAATGCGGAAGTTGAAAGTTCCTGAGGCATTGATAATTCTCCAGGCGGAGGCAGTGGAGGACCTTATTGACATGGACAAGGTTACCCGCAAGGCTATCATCAGGACTGAACAGTCAGGAATAATTTTTCTGGACGAAATTGATAAGATAGCCTCACGGCAGAGTGGATCTCACGGTCCTGAAGTTTCACGCGAGGGTGTACAAAGGGATTTGCTGCCGATTGTAGAGGGCGCAACGGTAACAACAAAATACGGTATGGTGAAAACGGATCATATCCTTTTTATTGCCAGCGGGGCGTTCCATCTCTGTAAACCCTCTGATCTTGTGCCGGAGCTTCAGGGACGTTTTCCCATCAGGGTAGAGCTGAATGCTTTGGGGCAGGAAGAATTTTTCCGCATACTGAGCGAACCTGAAAACGCCCTTTTGAAACAGTATGTGGCTTTGATGAAAACAGAGGGCATGGACCTTGTTTTTTCCGATGACGCGGTAAGTGAAATGGCCCGTCTCGCTGCAGAGGTCAACCAGAAAACCGAAGATATCGGGGCGAGACGACTGCATACCATTCTGGAGAAGGTCCTGGAAGAATTATCTTTTCAGGTCCCTGAATCTGGCACAAAGACATTCACCGTAACTGCAGAATATGTCAGAAAGCAGCTGGCCGATATCGCCCGGGATGAAGATCTGAGCAGATTTATTTTATAATATTTGTAGATTATAAAGGAGTTGTGAAGTGTTGAATCGGAGGAATGTATGATTGACCCAGAGCTGAAATATTGTATTCAATGCAATGATGAGTATAGAGCTGAAATCGAGAAATGCGCCAACTGCGGCATTGACCTGATCACGGGCCGACAGAAAATCGAGATGGAAGAAGCGCGGCAGCAGAAGCTTGGCAGCAGAACCGCTGAATTAAGCCCGGATGATGATCTTGTCGTCATCCGAAGAGGTCCATTATCGGACATGCGACATCTCGCTGAGACCCTGGGCAGGGAAAATATCGGGACACTCATGGCAGGAGATGAAAGCAGCTGTGGTAAAGGTTGCTGTCCCAGTGTATACAACCTTCTTGTTAAAAGAGAAGACGGCATGGAGGCGCATCACATTATCGAAGAAGAACACAGGAGAGCCACCGGATTGACACAACATGAAAGCGTTAATGGAGATACGGTTTTCAATCCCCATGAAAATGAGGCGCAGTGTCCGGCATGCGGCTATTCATTCCCAACCACCCAGACGACCTGTCCTGACTGCGGTCTAAATTTTGGCTAGGAAATATTATTTATAATGGCTGATAAACCGGTAGTCATTATCGGCGCCGGACCTGCCGGTCTTGCCGCAGGCTATGAACTGAGCCGCCGGGATATATGTCCGGTAATTCTTGAAAGAGACTCCATAGTCGGGGGTATTGCGCGAACCGAATCATATAAGGATTTTTATTTTGATATCGGCGGACATCGTTTTTTTACGAAGAACGAAGAGATCAACCGGCTGTGGGAAGAGTTGCTCGGCGATGATTTCCTTCGCGTAAACCGGTTGTCACGCATCTTCTACCAGGGGAAATATTTCAATTATCCGTTAAAGCCGGTTAATGCACTGTTCAATCTTGGTCCATTTGAAAGTTTATTGATTCTATTCAGTTACTGCAGGGCCCGTCTTGCACCTTCTTCCGATGAGGAGAGCTTTGAAGAATGGGTTGTCAACCGGTTTGGAGAGAGACTGTACCGCACTTTTTTTAAGACCTATACCGAGAAGGTCTGGGGCATTCCGTGCAGTGAAATTAGAGCAGATTGGGCGGCCCAGCGAATTAAGGGGTTATCTCTTCTGGTTGCTGTGTCCAATGCCCTGTTCGGGGGGCAACAGGCAAAGAGCTTGATCGAGCAGTTTTCCTACCCCAAATTCGGTCCGGGAATGATGTGGGACAGGTTCATGGACAGAATTGTCACAGCAAAGGGGGAAGTGCGGCTCAATTCCGAGGCACTGGCCATTCACCATAATGTTGGAAAGATTACGGCTGTGGAATACAGCAATGCTGATAAAATAAGTCAACTGCCCATCGGTCAATGTATTTCAAGTATTCCCATTACCCACCTGATAAAGCTTTTCAGGCCCCAGCCACCGGAAGAAGTCATCCGGGCGGCCGATCAGCTTTCCTACAGAGCCTTTATCATAGTCGTTCTGATTATCGGAACACCAAGGCTTTTTCCTGACCAATGGTTGTATGTCCACAGTCCCAAGGTAAAGGTGGGCCGGATCCAGAACTTCAAGAACTGGAGCAGGTTTATGGTTCCGGATCAAAACCGGACCAGTATCGGTATGGAATATTTTTGCAATGAAAGTGACGAAATGTGGAAGATGCAGAACCATGAACTGGTGGAGTTGGCTACCAGGGAAATCGCTGAACTGGGTTTCGGAAAAGAGGCTCAGGTAACTGACAGTTATGTTGTCCGCCAGTCGCATGCGTATCCGGTTTATGATTCCGAATATAAAAAAAATCTTCAGATAATACGCAGTTATCTTGAGAGTTTCAGCAATTTGCAGACGATCGGCCGCAGCGGTATGCATCGCTATAATAATATGGATCATTCAATGCAGACCGGTATCCTGGCTGCAAAGAACTGCTCAGGGGAAAAACATGATCTCTGGGCGATTAATGTGGAGAAGAACTATCTTGAAGAGGATAAGGAGATAAGGGAAATCCCTCCGGTGCCGGAGAAGGTCCTGGTAAGTACTTTTGCCAGGATGGACAAGCTGGCCTTTGCAACTGCCATGGGATCTGTCTGCGGTCTGCTTGTCTTAAGCGCAACTCTGTGGATCATAAGCCGCGGCGGGGATGTGCTGAATTCC
>JAFDCR010000363.1 GCA_019312685.1 Deltaproteobacteria bacterium
AAATCCGAAATAAATTCGAATAGTAAAATCATAAAAACCAAACGTGTTGTTTCGAAATTCGATGTTCATAATTTACAGTCTTAACTTATCAAGTCCTTCCGGTATCGAGTGCTGAATAATATTTGTAACAATATCACCTGAATAGAGGCCTACAATGATTAAACACAGGGCCACTATGACAAGAGGCACGAGCATGGAAAAAGGTGCCTCGTCGATAAAAATTTTTTCAGAATGTTCTTCATGGTGATCGACTTTGGGTTCAAAGAAAGCTATTTCAATGACCCTGAAAAAGAGTATGACATTGACTAAGCTTGATAACAGCAGGGCTGCCATAAAATGATAGCGGCCTGCATCAATTGCCCCGAGAATGAGGTACCACTTGCTGAAAAAACCGGCTGTTGGCGGTACACCGATCATGGACAGAGCGCCAACAGTAAAGGCCGTCATGGTAACAGGCATTTTTTTATACAGTCCGGCGAGATCCTGAAGCTGTTGCCCGCCTTTTTTGTAAATAACAATACCAGCGAAAATAAAGAGACAGAGGGTCATCAGAGCATCATTAACAATATGCAGGATGGCCCCTGTAAGACCGTTGCTGCTGACCAGCCAGGCGCCGCCGACCATGTAACCGACCTCCGCCACAATGAGATATGTCAGCATTTTCTTGAAGTCAGTCTGGGCCAGCGCCAGGACAGAACCGCTTATTATGGCGATAACAGCCATCCAGACAATAGTCTCCGAGACACCTATTTTGTAAACATACAATGGTGAAAAAACCGACAGCATAATCCTGATCATAATATAGACCGAGACCTTGGTGACCAGGGGCGCGACCAGGCAGCCTGCTGCAGAGGGAGCATAGGTATAGGCATTGGGCAGCCAACCATGCATTGGAAAAAAAGCCATTTTGATCCAGGCGCCTATCAGAATAAGAAGCAGAGCGATAAAAACTGCATTCAAAGTATATAATTTTGGAAGGATAGTAAGCAGGTCTGCCATATTCAGGGAACCTGTCATGATATAGAGGTGCCCGACTCCAAGCAGGTAGAAGCTGGCGCCGATTGTCCCCAGGATGACATAGTTGAAGCTGGCCACCAGAGCCCGGTTGTCGCCCATTGCAATAAGCGCATAACCGGTGAGAGCGGAAATTTCCAGGAGAACGTAAAGATTGAAGGCATCACCGGTAATTGTCATGCCCTGAAGTCCTGTTACCAGCAGGACGAACAGGGTGTAAAACTGAGATGCTTTATCCGGTAGTTCTTTTTTAAGGCTTTCTTTGGAAAAGACTATCGCCAGCAGGCTGATAAAAGAAACCGTTACGAGCACCAGTCCGTTCAGGTGGTCAACCACATACTCGATACCGAATGGCGGGGGCCAGCCACCTAGCCTGTAGCTGATGACCCCTGTGTCCATAACCTTCATGAGTGTCATGCAGGAAGCAATGAAGGACCCGAGCACACCTAACAAAGCAAAAGTATAACAATATCGCCTGTTGACCCAGCCGGCCATGTTAACCAGTAAGGCGCTTAATAGAGGAATAACGACCAATAGGGCCGGAGACTGTTCTATAAAATTCATTGCAGCTGCTCCTGAATTTCATCTTCTTCCAGGGAGTTGTATCGCTTGTAAATACCCAGACAGATTGCCAGGGCAACTCCTAGGGTACCTACAGATACAACGATGGCGGTAAGCATCAGGACATGGGGCAGTGGATTGGCATAATGGGTAAAATCAATGGCCGTCTCGACCACATCATGGCCATGCCCGTGGGCAATAATAGGTATACTGGCCTTATGCTTGGCGCCTGTAGATACATAAAAAACAATGATTGCAGTTTGGAAGATCGACATGCCGATAACCTTCTTGACCAGATTGTTCTTGGCCAGCATGGCATAAAGACCGATCATCATGAGAAGAATGTATATCCAGTAATTATAATCAGCAATAAGTGGTGGCATTATAAACCTTTATCGTATTTACCAAGGGAAACAATATTCAAGTAGATTGATACAATGATTGCCATAACTGCAATCGCTACACCTGTCTCAATACCAAGCATACCGTGTGAACGTGCCATGACCTTATCCGTTGCCGGCAGTATCTGGCTGAGAATAGAGTAATCTAGGAAGTTTGCCCCCAGGAGGAGGCAAGCGAAGCCGATGCCTGCATAGACAAGTACGCCGATATTACCCAGCAGGACATTCATCTTTTCACTCATGATTCCCTTAACTATGTTAAAATCATAACTGATTGCAAGCAGAATGAAACTGGCACCCAGAATGACACCGCCCTGAAAGCCACCGCCTGGGCTGTGATGCCCATGGGCAACAACATAGAGAGCAAAGAGCTGGATAAAGGGAACAAGCTGGCGGGCAATGAATCTGATGATGGTATCCGGGTATCCCTCTGTAATGATATAGCGCCTGGGTAACTTGCGTCGATCGACACCGGTGTATGAGCGCAGAATGGCTATTACAGCCAGGCCGGCAGTAAAAATTACTGCTGTCTCAAACATGGTGTCATAACCTCTATAGTCAGCCAGGACAGAGGTCACAATATTGGGCACATTTGTGTCATGCAGTGTCTGCGTGATGTAATAAGGCGAAACATGGAGGCTCGCCGGTGAAAAAGGATCGGCAAAACCCGGAAAATCCGCCTCGGCAATTACGAGAACCAGTCCGGTCAGCAATGTCGCCATCAGAGCGACGAGCTTTGAAAGCTTACGCCCAGACTTACGGGATCCAACCCTCCTGGTGGTTTGGTAAACAGCGGCAAAAAACAGAACAGTGCTAACCCCTGCTCCGACCGAGGCCTCTGTAAAGGCGACATCCACCGAACCCATCTCGGTCCAGAGAAGACACATCAGGAAGCTGTAAGCCCCGAAGATAATTGCAGCGCTGAGCAGGTCCTTGACCATAATCGTTGCAAAGGCGCAGATTACGATGAGGGTCAGTATACATATATCAAGCTGCCAGATCATTTAGTCCTCCGGTTCCGATTTTTTGGTCCACGGCTGGACGCCGGACTCATAGCCGGCATCAACAATAGCGTGGGTTGCTGTGGGGCTGGCCATAAAAATAAATACGACAATCAGAAGGATTTTCATGGCAACCAGCAGGTTTGCCAGGTTCAGTTCATGGAAGTTGTAGAGCATGAGCGCCAGGAGTATCAATAGGGAGGACAGAGTGTCTCCCTTGCCGGCTGCATGCAACCTGGAATAAAAATCAGGAAAACGTAGAATTCCGACAGTTGTAGCATAAAAGAAGACTATGCCTGTAAGTGTAAGAATGATCACAGTTAATGTCATTTCTCTCCCTCCGATTTGTGCTTGAAACCATATCCCTCAGGGAGAAGGTTTTTATGATGCTGAAAATAGCGGGAAGCGGCTATGGTAACGATAAAATTGAGCAGGGCATAAGCCAGGGCAATATCTACAAACATATCAACCCGGTGGTAAATTGTGCCGATTATCACAAGCAGGATGGTGGTCTTGGTGCCGATGACATTCACTCCCATGATTCTGTCTATGGCAGTGGGACCATGGATAGCCCGGTGCATCGTCAACAACATCAGAAAACAAAGGGCAAGGCCTATTCCAATAAAAAAAGAATCCATATCAATCTCTTTCAAAAATTTTTGCCAGCCGTTCTTCCATTTCACCGGGGAGACCTGCGGCAGCTTTGCGGCTTATTGCATGAACATAAAAAATATCCTTTTCAATCCTGACAGTGATAGTACCAGGTGTCAAAGTAATTGAATTGGCTAGGGCAACCTTGGCAATATCTGTTTTAAGTATTGTTTTAAAAGTGACTATGGTGGGATCAATCCGATCTTTCATTTTGGGGTGCAGGGCCAGATATGCCACATGCAGTGTTGACAGCATTATCTGGTAAAGAAGCCACGGGAGATACAGCAGAAATCGCATACCGGTTGTCAGCCTGTTTCTGCCGTGTTCATACATGAAAAGATTAGCGGATAAAAAGGTTACCAATGCGCTGGAAATTACCCCAAGGGTCAAATGGAAGAGGTCGAGTTTGCCTGACAGCAGAATCCAGAACCCGAACATGATCAGGAAAGTATAGATATATCTCATATAAAGCCCGCCGGTTTTAGAACGTTAATCTGTCTTGTGTTGTGATTTTACCTTAAGCAATTGGTAAATTTTAAATATCACTGGTCAGCTTTAAGGTGGAATCGTTTTCTCAAATTCCACGAATTTCTCACAGGCCTACAGAAAGCTTTTATTAGCGGCAACTCGTTCCAGTCAGTCGTATACTCAGGAGATTTTCCTGAACTTTTAATTTATTCCATAAAAGAAGTAAATGACCGTAAGTTCGACCGTTAAAAAGAGTATGGTCATGATTACGCCTGCCTTTGCATAATCCACTGTGCGGTAGCCGCCCGGCCGCATGATAAGAGCGTTCACCTGGTGCGTCGGCAAAACAAAGGTATTGGAAGCGGACAATCCCACGACCAGGGCGGCCATGCGGGGGTCACCGCCGGCCATTACCGCCATATTCATACAGAGCGGCACCAGCAGGACTGTGGCCCCGACATTGGAAACCACCAGGGTGAAAAAGGAGGTCATAATGCCGACCGCGGTCAGGAGCACAATAGGCGAAGGCGTTCCCAGCAGTCCCATAACGTACTGGGCAATATAAGCTGCGGTCCCGGTATTTTCAAAGGCCATACCCAAAGGAATCAATCCGGCCAGAAGGAAAACGGTCATCCAATCCACGGCCAGGTAGGCTTCGTCTACGCTTAGCACACCGGTCACTATCATCCCCAGGGCGCCGGACATAAGTGCGACCGAGAGTTGGATCTTAAAGAAAATAATCTGCATAAGGGCAATTGCCAACCAGAATACGGCCAGCTTGGCCTTCTCGGGACGGAGGATTTCACCCTCCAGTGGAGTGGCAAAGGTTAAAGCACGTGGTTGGGGCTGGTTTTTCAAAATATGAAACCTGTCCCACGGTCCCTGCAGTAATATGGCATCACCCATTTGCATCCGGATATTGGTCAGACCGCCGTAGTATACCTTGTTGCTCTTATATAACCTCAGAGGATTGACTCCATAATGCTCCTTGAAATTGACTTCACTCATTGTCTTGCCGATCAGTTCCGACCTCGGCGACACGACGGTTTCCGCCAGTCCGGCGCTGGTGCGCGCCAAACTGTCGGAAAAGACCTCCAGGCCCTCTTTTACCTGCCAGCCGTATTCTTCGGCAAGTTTCCGAATATTTGATACTCGACCGACAATTGCAATATCATCGTTGGCAGAGATTGTATCCGTACTGCGTATCACGAAATTTTTATCCTTTCTGTCCGTATAGCTGATTGCAACCACGGTGACCAGAAATTTTTCCCTGATCATGAGTTCCTCCATGGTCTTCGGCCCTTTATAATCAGCAGGAACATGGACTTCCAGAATGTTATCCATTCCCTTGTATTCCTCCAGCAGGGAGGCGGAAACATCCGTGTCTTCTTCCCCCTCGCCTGAAGGCAGGATTAATTTGCCGAATAAGGCAAAATAAATGAGGGCGCTTGCAACAAGACAGACTCCAATCGGAGTCTGGGTGAATAGTCCGAATGGTTCCAATTTTTCCCCACCCAGTACCAGCAAGTCGTTTAACAGGATGGTCGGACTGGCCCCGACCAGGGTCATGGTGCCGCCGATAATGGCGCAGAATCCCATGGGCATCAATATTCTAGAGATGGGAATCCCCAGTCTTTTACTGATCCTCTGGGTTGCCGGCAAAAAGAGCGCGGCGGCCCCAATATTCTGCATCATGCTGGAAATCACAGCCACTGTTCCGCTGACCAGGGCGGTGATACCCTTCTCGCTTCCGCCGCCGAGTTTGATGATAGGGCTCGCCACCTGGTTCATCACCCCGGTTTTATCGAGCCCCGCGCCGATGATGATCACGGCAATAATGGAGCATACCGCATTACTGCTCAGGCCAACAAAGGCCTCCTTTGGAGTGACCAGACCTATCAAGGGAAGGAGAACCATCATGATAATTCCCACAACATCCACCCTGACCCACTCAAAAACAAAAACAGCAATAACACAAACAAGCACAAACATGGTCAAGATCATCTCAGGTGTCATATTTAATGCCCCTTTTCTATGTTATTAGTATTGTTATTTATTCCCTTGGTAAGAATTGATAAATTTAAAGGAATACTCACTCATCGATCTACTATGTTAAAGCTTATGGAACTTATGAGATGGATCTGTTGCTACAATTATTTTTTCCTGTTTTCTTTTCTGAACCAAAAACATAAAAAAAATACGACAAACGTGAGACACACACCGAAATAAAATTGAGCGCCCATTTTATTCTCCCTTGTAATATCTTTATATGAATGAATGTTCATTCGTATAATAAAAACATATAAAAAAATCGACTAAATATTTTAGCTTCTGCCGCACCTCATTGGTCGTTTCCTTCCTCTTGTATGGGTAGAAAAAGGGATGTCCGGCTCATATCATCTCCGGTGGTTTCTTTCTCCAACCTGGCGCCGAGGTCGGCGACCACCTGTTGGCCTATGGACCCATATCGGTCTCCTAGTACAGGGGATGAGGCTGCTGTTTCTATAGCGCCAGATCCTTCGACCTCGATCAGTACCGTTTTTTCAACCGACTTCGCACGCACTGTGATTTTTCCGCCTCTGCCCAGCTTTTCTAACACATCATTAATCAGGATCGAAACAAGAAAAAAGATTCGGTCAGGATCTCCGTGAAGTCTTGGCAATGCTTCGGTCTCTTCGTGTCTGATGGAAACCTGACGCAGATGCGCAGGGCGGGCCAATAAGGAGACAACCTCTTGCACAATATCCGATGGATCAAAGAAAGATGATGTCTTCCCAATCCGTTTGGCAATCCGAATAAGATATTTACTTTTCCGGGCCAAGATCTCGATTTGATCCTCAATCCTTGATAAAATTTCGGCATATTTTTCACGATCTTCTTCTATTCCTTGGCCTGCCTGCCCCAAGAGCTCCGCCAGTCCGTCCCTGGACTCCCGAATGGTGTCCAAAGGGTTCCGGAGGCTGTGGGGGAAATCCGCCAGCACCTTACCAATAAAGGTCAACTGCCTTTGACGTAAGATCTCTTCCTTATCAGGTTCCATATCCGATCTTTTTGTAAAATACTCAATCGAGTCCGAGTTTTCCCCTGATTTCCAGGAGTTTGTCCATAAGGTTTCCGATTTCGATCGGCTTCACGATGTAGTCTGCGGCCCCGGCCTTGAATCCCGCCTCACCGCTCTGCTTATCCCCCTGCCCGGTCAGCATTATGACTTCAATGGCGGAATGATCGGCTTTAATCTTTTTCAGGGTCTCCAAGCCACCCATTCCGGGCATTTTTAAATCGAGCAAAACTATATCCGGGCGCTCCTTTTGGATCTCGTCTAGAGCGGCTTCCCCGCTTGCGGCAACCCTGGTATCGTAATTTCGCAAACGCAGGCGCTCCGCCAAGGTGGTAATAAAATCCAGCTCGTCGTCTACCAGCAATAGCTTGGTACGAATCGTCATATCCACCTCTCAAAGTCTCGCCTGATTTATAGCGGCATATTATTTATCTTATTCATCCTTGAACAATTTGCCGGCGGTTTTGAGTGCCTCCGCATCTTTGGCAATGTCCTTCGCCGTATCGTACTCACCTGCTTCGGCAAAAGCCACGGCGGACATCATCTTTTGCATCTTGAACTGTTGCGCACCCCGAATGCGGTCGGCCAGCGTCTCGATATCACAAGGCTTTCTGAGATAATCAAATGCCTGCAGTCTTTGTGACTCCTCCTCATCGCGATCGGTCCCGTGCCCGGTCAAGATCACCACCTGGATATCAGCATTCGTCTTGCTCAACTTGCGTAATACCTCCATCCCATACATGCCCGGCATTTTGAGGTCGAGGACGATGACATCGGGCTCCTGTTTCTTCACGTAGTCCAGTGCCTGTTCACCATCATAAACCACATCAGTTTGGATGCCGCGCATTCCCAGACGGTTGGAAAGCGTAGTAATAAAGTCAATCTCATCGTCTACAAGTAATACTTTCTTTTTTTTCATGTTTCTTCCTCCTTTTATTTTGTGGTCGGCCGGAAATGATTATGATGCTTCTCGTCCGGCCAAGATAAAAGCCAGGGTGATGACGTACTTTCCATCACTAGTCTGCCGATAAACTTGTCCGCCCAACGCTTCCATAATGTCCCGGGAGAAATCCCGGCCAGCCGGCTCCTCTCTCCTCGAGCCGTGGTATCCCTCAGGGTCCGGACTGGTAAGGCGCACCTGAAATTGACCGTCCCTGCTTCCGGCTTCCAACGTCAGGCAGTCTCCGCTTTTAAGACCCTCCATGAGCTGCTCCACATAGTCGAAGACAGCCAATTGAAAAATCGGCGGGTCGGTCTCAATCATAGCCGCGTCCCTGTTCATTTCCAGCTCCAGACGGACACCTTTCTCTCCGGACTGTCTCAACAAGACCTCCTGGATTTCCTCCAGGACCTTGTGTCCATCCACGATAGACCGGGTTTCTTCCTGACGGTGAGCAAAGTTGTTGAGACGTTGACTCAGGGTCGATCCCTGCTCGACCTCTTTCTGGATCGTATCAAGATGCCCGAGAAATGGTTTAAGATCAGGACCCCGGTCACGTTTGAAAAAACGGCCAACCAAGCCTAACCTTTGCTTATTTTTCCATTGCAGCAAATCCTTCATCCAGCCAGCGGACTCGTAAATGGTGGCCAGGTGATTCTGGATATCGTGGGTAAGGTGAGCCAATGCCCGGCTCAAGACCTGCAGTTGGGCATTCCTCAAGCCTTCAGTCACATCCCCTGCTTTTATGAACGTTCCTGTCTGTCCCGGCGTCTGTTCTTTCCTGATCGTACTCATGGACCCTCTCTCTTGTAGCTATTAGCTCAACTCTTTTCAGTTATCTGTTCGTTCATAGATTGGAAGTCCGCGGCAGCTCAATGGTAAATGCTGTTCCCTGGTTGACTTCGCTTTCCACCGAGACTTTCCCCCCCAGCTTTTCAACGATGCCATAGGTAATGGACAAACCAAGGCCTGTTCCTTTGCCCCTGGCCTTAGTACTGAAGAACGGATCAAAAATTCCTTTGAGATTTTCCGCTGGAATGCCGCAGCCGTTATCGCAAATCTTCACCGCAACAGTGTTTTCGTTTTTTTGCCAGGTACATATAATGAGTTCACCCACATAGCTCTCATTTTTATCATGAGTTATAGCATCAATGCCGTTGTTGATGATGTTCAGAAAAACCTGTTGGAGCTGAGCACGGTCGCTCACGACCGTCGGCGGTTCTTCGGGATAATTGAAATCGATCGTGATGGAGCGATAGGTTGCTTCCTTCTCGA
>JAFDCR010000364.1 GCA_019312685.1 Deltaproteobacteria bacterium
GGAACTTCTGGGCTGCTCAATGTTCGATTTACTTGTGGCTCCTGAATCGGTAGAGGATTATAAGAAAATGTTCCAGGAGAACCGTGAAAGCTGCACCGGTTTTCACGCTGTGGAAAGACAGGTTATTTCAAAAGACGGTGAAGTTATTTTTATTGAATCAAGTGCAACACCGGTAATTGACGATAAGGGAAAAGTTATCGGGTTTCACGGCATAGATCGCGACATCAGTGAACGCAGGAAAATGGAAGCTGAGAAAGCCATGCTTGAAGCGCGGCATCACCAGGGGCAGAAGTTGGAAGCTTTGGGTACTCTTGCAGGTGGAATCGCCCATGACTTTAATAATATTCTCACCCCGATTATCGGTTATGCACAGCTCGGGGAATTAAACCTGAAAAAAGGCCAGTTCGATAAAATCCAGGAATGTTTTAATATAATTAGAGAAAGCGCCAACACGGCAACTGATTTGACCAAACAGATTCTTGCCTACAGCCGGCAGCAGGTTCTGGATTCCCGCAGGATCGATCTTAACTCCGTAGTTGAGAAAATGAACAAGATGTTGAGTCGGCTCATTCGTGAGGATATTGTACTGGAATACACCCTGACAGATGATATCTGGCCCATAAAAGCTGATGCGGGAAGACTCGGGCAGGTCCTGATCAACCTGGTGGTAAATTCCAGGGATGCCATTTCAGGGAGCGGTACTATTGCTATCTCTACCAGGAATGTATTGGTACCTGAGTCTGAAGCCTTGTTGGATGCTGAGAAAAATCTGTTTTCAGGCTCGTTTGTCCTTTTGACTGTCTGTGATACGGGGATGGGGATAGACCCCAAAAATCAAGAACGCATATTCGATCCTTTTTTTACCACCAAGCCGTCCGGCCAGGGAACAGGTATTGGCCTCTCGACTGTGTTCGGGATAGTAAAACAGCATGGCGGGCATATTACACTTGAAAGTCAGCCTGGCCAAGGTACGAGTGTTCAGATTTACCTGCCGAAAGAGGAAGAGGACAAGGCCCGCGATGCGAAGACAGAGGATGTTTCCGACCAGCAGCATGGCAGTGAAACAATACTGCTGGTGGAAGACAGCAAGGAGGTGCTGGCTGCAATTTCCGTGGGGCTTAAGAATTTCGGCTATCAGGTAATTGAAGCAAACGGCAGTGAAAAGGCAATTGAAATAATCAACGGGCCTGATCAGATAATTGACATGCTTATAACGGATGTGGTTATGCCGGGACTGAGCGGCAAGGCTGTGGCGGAAACATTCCGGGTTAAGTTTGATGATCTGCCGATCCTGTTTATCAGCGGCCATACTTCTGAAATTGATCCGATAGATCTGCAGAATATAAAACAGTCGTTTTTCTTGCAGAAGCCTTTCAGTCCCAGCCAGCTGGCGGCAAGGGTAAGGGCTATTCTGGATAGGGTTGCGGGTGATAAGGGTATTCCGGGAGAGCAATTGAGCAATGAGACCCCGGATCTTTGACCTCCTGTTATAGAAAGTCCTTGAAGAGAATACCATAGAGTCAGATTTCAAACGGCTAGCTTTCAATATGACACCTTAAGGCAGTAGTGTTTTTAGTGTTCTATGCCCCGCGACAAGCCGTAGGGTAATTCATTTTCAGGTAGTTTATTGCGGTTCTGATATCCACCGAAAAAAACACCACCTTATAAATAAATTCGTATAAAGTTTTAGAATTTCCTTGCCCAACAAAAAATAGAGTAGACAACCGGTTTTTTATTATTTGATATTGCAGGTTGTTGCTGCTGCGGCAGGTTTTTTCCCGGTAAGATTTATGTTTTTCCGTGAAGAATACTCTGCCGGAACATTGCTGGCGGAGACACTCATGAAGCAAGCAACCGACGATTAATTTATAACTATCTATTATTAAGGTATAAAAAATAATTATCGACAAATTATTAATAATTGTGCCTATTTACTATTTACCGGCAATTTTATAGATATTTTATATGAGATCAAATCGTTAATGGGATCTCGCCATGATAATGCCTGAAATAAGCTTGTTTGCTCCACTTACCGATTAAGTTACCTGTAAATTGTTAAGAGGCACATTAATAATTTACCCCTTTGGCAAATCAACAAAGCCTCAATATAACTTATGTTTATGGAAAAAATATACAGTTTATTAATTCCCAAAATAACAAAAGTTTTATTGATTGACTTTTTATATATCTTTTGGCATAAATAAAAAATGGGTAAAGGTTTGTTTTCTCGTTACGATGGACATCATGTTCAAATGGGCGATGAATAACCTTTCAATATAGCCAAGAAAACGTTGCGTATTACTCAGGATTTTGAGCCAGGTGATCCAGGCTCATTCCTGGATTATTTAAATATCAGAGTTAGAGGTTTACCTATGGGAGAAAATTGTAATTGGCCGTGTTGGAAGATTATGAATTGTGATACTGAGCATGAGTGTCCTGCCAAAAGTCGCCCTGATACCCCTTGCTGGGAAATTGCCGGCGAACTAAATGATTACAGGGCAGCTATGGACATTTGTCAGGACTGTATCGTATACATGCTTAAGGCGGAGAATTCAGTTCTCAGTGAGCAGGAGATTCAGTCAATAATGAATCACAAAACAAACTGTGCCCTGGCGGCATAGCAAATGAACTAATTAAGCCCTAGGAAAAGCTGGGAGGGGCGGTCAATCAGTAGTTTACTGATGGCCGCCCCCTTTTTTTACCCTCGGGGCTTGATGGGGCCTAATATCTGCGAAGGTTTATAATTCTTGAGAGCGTCTTTAATGGATTGAAAGTTTTCCTGCTGATAAAGATACGAGAGCAGGATGCCGATACTTGACGTTACCCACTCCATTAATTCTATAAACTTTAAAGTATAAATATCTTTCCTGCTGTCATTCAGTTGCAGCAATCCATAGGTTTCGTGGTTTTTTATCGGAATGAGAGCCACGGATTCGTATCCCTCCCTGTTGCATCTGTTGCGAGTCCCCTCCTGCAGATCAATTATTGGTGCCCTGGCAATAAAGTCAGTCGTGCTGTTGGTCCAGAAACTGCCTCCCTTGGTGAAATGGGGTAGAGAAGAATCGGTACGACCCAGGATAACATTACCGCACATACATTCGAGGTTTGGAATTCCTTGCGGCCCCTTGACCGGTTTGCCGGATTTGTCGCGGGGGCACAGGAAATTTTCTTTTTCAACGAAATCCTGGGAAAATCCCCTTGTGACATAATAAGGATAATCGAATCCTTCCTGAATGCGCATGCCAATGGATTCTATACCGGTTTCATTCTGGACGAGGGTGACAATATCGGCAAAAAGAAAATCTTTGGGTTTGTTTGAGTTCAGGAGGGAGAGGATTTTTTCAGCGAATTTATCCGGGTCAATCCTATTGAGTTGGAGATCTTTTCCCATTATTTCTCCTTCAATTGGCATGAACTTATCACGTTTTCAGGTACTGCATATGCAGTCTGGGCAACGAATAACTATTTGGATAACAATAGAGAAAACTTAAAAGTAATTAATTTATATTAATATAATTTTATCAGACAATAAGATTGTTGTGAATTGATTTTCATCATACATAGAACTAATGTTCACTCTGTGCTATTCGGTAATAACCGCATTTATGACAATCATGAATTTTCTGGGCATAGGTACCCTGTATTTTGCCGGCACAGTGTGTTCCTGCGACAGCCCAGCATATCCTGCCGAAATGAGGATAGGCGGGACAACTCTCATGATGATTTACGTCCTGCTTGCAGTGCATGTGCTCCCAGCAGGGTTTGTAATGCAGCGTGTCACCTTTCTGATAGGGAAAGAACATGCTGATCGTCAGGCCGGTGCCGTTTTTAGCCTTGATAAATCCTCCATGCTCCTCGATGATTTTTTTACAAATGGAAAGGCCCAGGCCCGTACCCTGGCCAATTTTTTTTGTTGTGAAAAAAGGTTCAAAAATCAGCGGGAGTTTGTCCGATGGTATCCCATCCCCTGTGTCTTGAATATTTACCGTGACATAGTCAATATGGTTGGCTCTTTCCAGTTCGGTGGAGATTGTCAGCGTGCCGCCTTCCGACATTGCATCTATGGCATTGGTTATCAGATTATTGGTTGCCTGCTTTACCTGATCTTTTTGCAGTAATACAGGCAGGTCCGTGTTTAAATATGTATTGATAGTAATTGATTGTTCGTTGCAGATATCTTTGTAGAGATTGATGGAGTCAGCAATGATGCCATTGACTGAATCTTTTTCAAATTCTTTCCGTACATTTCTTGAATAGATAAGTACATCCTTGAGGACCTGTTCAAGACGGTCTGCCTCTGAAACAATAATCTCTGCATATTTTTTCTGATTTTTTTCTGTAATGCTTTTAAGCAGTCTGCGACCAAAGCCGCCGAGTGCTGTGAGCGGATTGCGGATTTCATGAGCAATGTCAGCGGTCAACCGGCCTAAGGCCGCCATCTTTTCAGCTTCGATAAGCTTATCCTGAGTATTTTTGATTTCCTGGGTTTTCTTGTCTACCTCTTCTTCCAGTGTCTCGGTCCATTCTTCTATCCGCGCTCGTGCGACCAGAAGTTCATCAGTCATGGTATTAAAGGTTGAGGCAAGTCCGCCGATTTCATCGTCAGACGTAATATCCACCTTCTGGGAAATATCGCCGTTGGATACTTTCTCCATGCCGCCTGCCAGGCTGTTGAGGGGGCTGATCACGATTTTCCAGAGGATAATGCTAAGGATTGCTGCAATGACAAGCACGACAAAAATGATAAAGATTGATATCTGGGCTATCTGTTTATTGATTCTCGAATCGATTGTCTGCAGCGAGAAATCGGTGAGGAGAATACCGAGGACTTTGTCTTCACTGTTGTGGGCATGGCACTCTGCCGTATGGCAGTCAGGTTCATTATAAATCGGCTCTGCAAAAGTAATAGTCCTTGTGTCATCAGGATTCTCAGCTATCGACCATCGTTTATCAAGGGTTAATGAGGAGAGCGGGGTTGTGTCCCCTTCGGTATGGCATCCTGTGCAGTGTGAAGAAGATTTCGAAACGAAACC
>JAFDCR010000365.1 GCA_019312685.1 Deltaproteobacteria bacterium
CTGGTCGTTGATGACGAGGAAAGTATCCATCTCCTTTACCGGGAAGAGTTCGAAGAGGAAGGCTACGAGGTTCATTCGGCTCTCGGGGGAAAAGACGCCTTGGAGAAATTTGCGATAATATCTCCTGACCTGGTTATTCTCGATATCAATATGCCTGACATGAATGGCATTGAGGTCCTGCGCCAGATGAAGGAAATAAACCCGGATCTGCCGGTGATTCTCAGCACCGCATACCATGAGTACAAACAGGATCTGGGGGCATGGGCCTCGGATGAATATATTGTAAAGTCTTCTGACCTTACTGAGTTGAAGGAATCGGTCAAAAGATTTCTCTCTTGAAAGCACGAAGCAGGCGGCTCCATCCATATAATCCTATCATGTCATGAAGGATATACAAAGCCAGCGGGACCATCGCCGCATAAACATCCAGAAGGTGGGTGTTAAGGATATAACCTATCCTGTTATGGTGTTAGACAAGGCGAAGAGGCTGCAGCGGACCGTGGCAAATTTCAACATGTATGTAAATTTGCCGCACCGGTTCAAAGGCACTCATATGAGCCGCTTCATAGAGATACTGAATCAGTTCCATGGCGAGTTCGATATCAAGAATCTCCGCTTAATCCTGGAAGAGATGAAAATGAGGCTTGATGCGGAGTCTGCGCATCTGGAAATTGAATTTCCGTACTTTGTAAAACAGCGGCCCATACATTCCAATGCTATAGGGATTGGTGAGTATCAATGTAAGATGCATGGAGTGCTTGACGAGAACTATCAGCTTGTCCTGCAGATAAATGTTCCTATAGTCCCGCTGTTGCATATTCAAAACGGTGGCGGACTGCCGCAGTTTCCAGGGCACTGGGGAAACGCGGTTATAAGTATACAGTACAGGAATTTTATCTGGATTGAAGATGTAATCCAGATGGTTGAAGATGTGATAGGTCACCGTTTGAATGAAGAGCATCAGGGGGGGGAGGATTTTCCGCCAACCGATCATCTTTCCGGAGAGTCTTTGCTTTCAGTTGAAAAGATTGCCAAAGCTATTGGCAGGAAATTTTCGGCCAACAGTGATATTCTCCGTTTTTCCATAAGCGTGGAGAACCTTTCAGAAGGTTATAAAACCTTCGCCGTTTTAGATGGTCCCCAAGAACAGACAGCAACTGCCTGAATCAGGGATTGGAATCCACCATATCTTGAAAAAAGTATAATTAAGCAACACGAGTGATTGGAAACTATGCAGAAAGAGTTACTTCTTGAAATCGGTTCCGAGGAGATCCCAGCCGGGTTCATCGGTCCTGCCCTTAAGAGTATGCAGAATACAATGGCCGAGAAACTCGATGAGCTGGAATTGCAATACGATTCCATCCGGACAGCAGCAACCCCGAGGCGTTTAGCAGTCTGTGTTGAAGGCCTGGTTTCCCGGCAGCCTGATCGAGAGGAGGAATTTATCGGTCCGGCCAAAAAGGCCGCCTATGATCAGGATAACAAACCGACAAAAGCTGCAGTCGGATTCGCCCTTTCAAAAGGGGCTGCTGTTGAAGACCTGCAGGTTGTCAACACCTCAAAAGGTGAATATGTCATACTGGTCAGGAAGAGAATAGGGGAGAAAACAAAAAACCTTCTGCCTGAGTTACTCTCGGATTTAACTGTTGGGGTGCCTTTTGCTAAATCAATGCGCTGGGGTGATGGAAATATCTCTTTTGCCCGTCCGATTCACTGGCTGTTAGCACTTTACGAGGGTGAGGTTATCGATTTCCAGGTCGGCGATATAAAAAGTGGTAATACAACAAGAGGACACAGGTTTATGGCACCTGGTCCATTGAAAGTAATTGATTTTACCGAATATGTTGATTTGCTGCGGCAGAATTATGTTTTGGTTGATATTGCGGAACGACGACAGGCGGTAGTAACTGAAATCAGAAAAGCTGCATCTGAGAGAAGCGGCGTAAAGGGAGCAAAAATCCTTGAGGATGAAGAACTGATTGATACAGTATGCAATCTGGTTGAATATCCCCATGGGGTTTGCGGAAAATTTGAAACCCGGTTTCTGGAGTTACCGGATGATGTCCTTATTACCTCGATGCGGGAGCATCAGAAGTATTTCTGTGTAACTGATACAGACGGCAGGCTGATAGCCAATTTTGTGGCGGTTAATAATACCCGTGTACCTGATCAAGATCTTGCAACCGAAGGACATCAGCGGGTTTTACGGGCAAGGCTTGAGGATGCTTTCTTCTTTTTTAACGATGACAGGCGTAAAAGACTGGAGCACCGGGTTGAGGACCTGTCCGGCCTTATCTTTCAGGCAAAGCTCGGCACCATGCTTGAGAAGACTGAAAGGATTGCTGAGTTGGCCCGTATCCTGGCACAAAAACTGGCGCCGGAATATACAGCCAAGGCGGAAAGAGCAGCGACCCTTGCCAAGGCGGACCTTCTTACAGCGATGGTGAACGAATTCCCTTCCCTGCAGGGGGTCATAGGCAGGGATTACGCCTCTTTGGATGAAGAATCACCCGAAGTGGCAACAGCGATCCTGGAGCATTATCTGCCGGTCAGGGCCGGAGGTAACCTGCCAACGGAAATTTCAGGAGCACTGGTGGGCATGGCAGATCGGATTGATACAGTTGCCGGCTGCTTTGGAATTGGCCAGGTCCCCACAGGCACCACGGATCCGTTCGGCTTGAGAAGGTTGGTTTTAGGTTTACTGCATATAATGGAATCACAGGATTTTACCCTGTCGCTGGCTGAAATTGTCGAGAGTTCCTTGCAGCTTTATGGCGAGAAGTTGACTGAGGACAGAGAATCCGCAAAGCGCAGGATTCTTGAATTTATAAAAGGAAGATTTGTTAATGATTTGATCGCAAAGGGGGTGCCGGGCTCTGCGGTTGAGGCCGTCACTTCTGTTGCATTTGATGATGTAGTTGACTGTCGGGCCAAGATAGAAGCCCTGGCTGCAATAAGGCAGCAGCAGTCTTTTACGGTTTTGGCAGCAGCGTTTAAACGGGTTATGAATATAATAAAGGGACATACCCCCGAAGAAGTTAAGGTGGAACTCCTGCAGGAAGGTGCCGAACGTAATCTTTACGAAGCTTTTGCAAAAGTAAAAGCCGAGATCGGATCATTTCTGGAGGAGAAGGAATATGGCAGGGCTCTTGAAATAATTCTGCGCATGAAAGAACCGGTTGATGTTTTTTTCGACGAAGTCATGGTTATGACCGAGGAGGAAAGTTTGAAGCAAAACAGACTTAATCTGTTGTCAGAAATCTCGGGATTGTTTTTGCAGATAGGAGATATTTCCAAAATGCAGTCAACATCTCAGTAAGAGATATATAAACCGGAGTACTGAAAAAGCCGCCTGAGCATGGCGGTTTTTTTATTTGTAATGCACTTAAGAATGTATGAATGAAAAGCACAGCTTCTATTTTATATGACATCCCGAACACTTGGTCGGGGCGGAACCTTTATTTTTTTTATGGCATTCCTTGCATAAGCCATGCGCTGCAAGTTTGAAGGTGTTGAACTTCGGATTCTGCATATCCTCTTTATTGTGACAGCTGACGCAACTCCTGATTTTCATCCCCTGGAAATATGGCTTTTGCCTACCATCCTCTGACTTGGAATGATGGCATATACCGCAGGTAAAATTCTCCTGGTGTTTTTTATGGGGAAATTTGGCAGATTTTCTTGCTGCTGTGGTTTTTAGAGTCATTTCAGCAGGGCCGGTATCCACAGGGGGCTCTTTTTCATCGGCACTAAAAGCAGTATTTACTGCAATTACCATAAAGAAAACCAAGGCCGGTAAATGTTTTAGAAAAAAGGTTTTTTCCTGCATTGCTTATATGTTGTTGAGTTGAGGTTTTAAAAGGTGATTTCTCAATAGTTTATCTAAGTATAATTTTCATATTAACAGCAGGAACATTTGTCAAGAATCTTCTCATTTAATGGGAATATGATGTTTTTAAATAAGAAAATCATCATAGCTTAAAAATTTATCAGCAATAAATACTTTATTGAGATTAATCGCCTGCTTGTTTATTGGGTGTATGTGTATTATTTAATAATTATTGAATATTATACTGAAGTGACACCCGTCCCCTTTATTTACAGGGAGATAAATTAAACATTGCTGGTTTGATTTTTGCCGTTATATTTTGCAAAATCAATCGGATAAAACTTAATTTGTACTGGAGAAATCATGGCAAAACAGAATATTCCCGATGGTAACTTTGTAAAAAAGGAAACAATGCTGATAGTTGCCCTGGTAGCCTTGGTTGTGGGTTTCCTGGGAGGTGTTTTTTACAGTGCTTTTCAATCCGGCCCATCGGGAGGTGTGCAGACAACATCGGGTCCTGCCGGTCCTCCTCCGCAGCAATCACAGGCCGACCTTTCAAGCGAGCAGGCCAGAAGAATCCTGGCATTGGAACAGGAGGTGGCAGTAAATCCATCCAATGTTGATGCCTGGATTCAGTTAGGCCACGTTTATTTTGACTCCGGAAATCCACCCAAAGCCATTCGCGCGTATGAGAAATCACTTGAGCTGAGTCCCAATAATCCCAATGTGCTGACTGATCTCGGTGTCATGTACCGCCGCAACGGTCAGCCTGAAAAGGCTCTGGAAGTATTTGACAAAGCAATGGCTATTGCTCCCAACCATGAACAGTCCCGCTTCAATAAGGGAATCGTGTTGCGCTATGATATGAATGACAGGGAGGGAGCTGTAAAGGCCTGGGAAGAGTTGCTCAAGGTTAACCCTAATGCATTGGCCCCAAACGGCCAGCCCGTCAGCGAGGCTATTAAAAGTCTGTAAAACAGCTTCACTCTTTTTCGGCGACTATCCAGATAAGTCTGTCTTTGGGTTTAACACGGGCGGCCGGATAAACGGTTTCCTGCCTTTCCTGCTTATGGAGAAAGGTGTCGAGAATTTTTCGTTTTCTGTTCCCCGCCACTAAAAAAATAATATTCTTCGCCTGGTTCAGCACCGGCAGAGTGAGGGTGATGCGAGGTATGGGGGGTGAGCCGACATCCTCTGTAACTGCAGCAACCCATTTATTTTTTTCATCCAGCAGTTTCGAACCCGGGAAAAGGGAGGCGGTGTGTCCATCCGTGCCCATACCCAGCAGGACAAGGTCAAAACTTGGAAAGGTTAAATTATCATGGCCACTGTCCGCTACTGCAATCGGGTTTGAAAGAAAGAAATCCCGCAGGTGCTTTTCATACACTTCCGCTCCGATTTCAGGGCTTTGGTGTCCGGTGGATATCTGGTGGATATTCTGGAGGGGGATATGCACCTTTGAAAACAGGGTATTGTGCACCATGGAATAATTACTGTCCGGATGGGTGGCAGATACCCATCTTTCATCTCCCCAGAAAAAATGGCTCTGCTGCCATGGCATTTGCTCCGCCCTGAAAGGTTCTCCCAGGAGTTCGTATGTCAGCTGCGGTGTTCCGCCTCCTGCCATGACAAGGGTAAAGTTGCCCTTGTCCGAAACAGCCGACTTTGCATAATGGATTATGAGGTCGGCTGCAGCAATACTTGCCTGCTCGACATTTTTGAAGTGCTGGACCAGCGTCTCCATCATAAATCATCAGAAAAGAATCTGTTGTCTTGCATTGGAACAGTAAATATGCCTGAAACTCAGGAACTGATTGAACCGCCTCAGGTGAATCCGGAGGCTGCTGTGCAGGTATAACAGTGCTCGGAAACGGCAATAGGGTCTCCAGGGCCCGGCAGGGTATGGA
>JAFDCR010000366.1 GCA_019312685.1 Deltaproteobacteria bacterium
CGTTGACCAGGACTCCCCGCCATCGGTGCTTTTTAGTATGACACCCACACTGCTAAGAGTGCCGGCAGCATATACCGCGTAATTCTTGGAATCATAGCAGTTGTGTTGCCAGTTTAAGTTATGTTGTTAGTATTTTATTTACTTCCTATAGTTCTTCTTATTTTCTTTACAGAAAATTAAAAAAATATATATAATTCTTTTAATTCCCTTCCATTTGGTTCTTTTTCTTGATATCTTATTCTTGACCAGCGAAATGAGAGGTGCACAGAAGAACAAACCTCAGCTTTCCGTGGTCATCAAATACCCGATTATCGGGACCTCAAGGCGAAAGGAGAAGTAATTGATATGAAATCTAAACGCCTGGGGAAAACCAAAAAATTAGCTCTGCCTGGGTGGCCTTTGAGGCAGCTCCTGTTGCCTTGAAGCCCAACAGCAGGGGTTCCCGGGCGATCTGGAATTATGTTGCAAGTCATTCTTACAATTTTGTGACTAATCTTATAGGTTACTGATAATATTATAAATATGAATTTACAAGGCTTTCATCAATATCTTAAATAAATTCATATGGATAGAAGACCTCGCAACATAATAGCAGATATTCAAAATAGAAACTAAAAAGGCGGGGACGAATGACCCTGCCTTTAAATAACCGATAGATTGACTGCATTTTTTGCTCGACCTTCGCCGCAGTCCTAAAAGACCCATTAAGCCCGAGACTAAAAAAACAAGGGTGTTGGGACGTAAAATCGCATCTGAATAACTTCATCATTTTACCATTGAAGCAACTCATTTTTCGTTCAAAAGAATTCCGATCTCTATTGGCCTGGTGATTTTTTCCTCCAGCCTCCTATTTAATTCAATACTTAAAAATGGGTATTTTGCGTAACAATTATCCATCGTTGGTATTATGCATGGTTTTCATACCAATTTTGAATTTAATATAAAATCAGGATATTATTGTGTTCTCAACATAAACCCAACATGTGTATAGCTTTTGCATATAATAGCAAAAATTAGACTTCGCATATGCAAACTGCTGCAGGTTGTCGATGTTGCGGCTATCAATGAAAGGAGGATTCGTGATGAAAAAATTTAAATTTCTGGGTTTATGGCTGCTCCTTGCCTTCATCTTGCCCTATACTAACGGGGGGTGCAGCGGTGGCGGTAGCGGTGGCGGTTCAAGTGACCCTTCAATCGCGGTGACTCCGTCGGCATATGATTTCGCCTGTATTACCCCGGAAAATGCTGCTGCCCCACTGATCGTCGAAATTAGCAATAATGGGACACGCAATCTGGCAGTCTCGGATATCAGGCTGACCGATCCTGATAATTTCAGTCTGGATTTAAACAGTGGGTCCAATCCATGTACCACAATATCGCCGAACCTGGGCGAGGGGGAAGTTTGCACCGTGAAAGTTGCATTTAATCCGCTATCAGATGCTTCCTATACCGCCAGTTTGATCATAGAATCCAATGACGCTGAAAATCCCCAGTTTGATTTGAAACTAACAGGGATTTCTGAGCCGATAACTGAAATATCGGTGCGAATCAACCAGGTTGATTCAAACGACGTCTGCCCTGAACCTGCAATAACTGCTTATGTCTCTGTCCTGGATCAATGCCAATATCCGGTAAAAAGTTTACCGCAGGGTGACTTTAGCATTCTAGAAGGTGTCAATAATCGGAATATAACCGAGTTTACTTTCGTATCACCGGGTGGCTATTCCTTGTCGGTCGCGCTGGTGCTGGATTATAGCGGCAGCATCACCAATAAAAGGGCAGATCAAGGCGATATGGAAGCGGCCGCCGCTCTCTTCGTCAATCAAATAGGAAGTAGTGATGAAGCGGAAATCATCAAGTTCGCAACGAAGTTTCAGGTCGCACAGGCATTTACCTCTGACAGCGATGCATTAAATGATACGATTTTCGCCGACCCGGGAAATATCGGGGGATGGACCGCACTTTATGATGCTATCTACAAGGCAATTGAGGACACGGCTTTAAGGGGAAAAGACCGGAAAGCGATCATCGTCCTGACCGACGGTCGCGATGTCGGCGATGATAAGGGCGGACCTGGTTCCGTTAAAACCTTAGCTGAGGTAATTCAAGAAGCGCAAAACCAAAGTATCCCATTATTCACCATCGGGGTGGGCGACAATTATGCAAAATACCCGCTTGAACGCATGGCAGACACGACCGGCGGTGAGTTCTTTATTTCTCCGAATTCCGACTATCTTAATACCATTTACCAGCAACTGGCAGCGCTTCTTTTTGAGAACCAATACATTATAAAATATGATTCGAGCCTGATGAATGGTGATAAGGAAGTCTTGGGCATCAATGTTTCTTTACAGGGAACAAATGTAATTGGCGATAACACCAAAGAAATTACACCATGTCCCTGATTTTTTATCGAAGCAAATATTGAACCGATCTTCCGTATTTGCATAGCGAAAAGCAGTTTTCAAAAAGCGATTGATAATTATTGAACCCTCAACGGCAGGGCTGTAAAAGCCCTGCCAGAATTAGTTAAAGATCTGGCTAATCATTTTGTGTTGATGAGGTTCACGGTGATGGGCAATCGTCTGGCGGCGTGATGAAGCCTTTTTGCTGTGTAAATCCGGTTAGATTCCTTGTCCCTCAGCTATCTCGGCAAAAAAAGGGCATAACC
>JAFDCR010000367.1 GCA_019312685.1 Deltaproteobacteria bacterium
TAAACTGTAAGCGAAGTCGTTATATGCCATCAATGTCAACAGGGTTGATATACGAACACGCCGGTTGAATACTCTGGGCAGGATCCTTATGATAAACCTTGAGCGGGCCAGGTGGAATGAAAACAGCAGAGTGCTGAGGCGAAGGGCAAAAAGGAGTCTGTATTTCAGCTTTACCGGATCCAGACTGTTGGATTGCCGCCAGAAATCTATTTTCCAGTAATGTTTCAGTTTTTTCAGGATGGATTCAAATGAATATACTTCCCGCAGTATCCTCCTGTAGCCTGCAAGCAGTTCTTCAGGCAACATGCTGGCAGGTGAGAAGACCACATGCTTCGTATCATATTTATCCCAGTCTTTGTGAAGAATACGCTGCTCTTTTTCAAAACGCTTGAACAGTTTGGTGCCGGGAAAAGGGGTCAGGATATTCAGCAGCGGCACCAGCAGGTTGTTCTTCTGGACAAACCGGATCAGCTCATCGAATGACTCCTGGGAATCATCGTCATAACCGACGATGAATGAACTATGCACCAGTATCCCGTAGGACTGTATCTTCTTTATAGCTTCTGCAAAGGCAAACTTTTTGTTTACCCCCTTGTTCATACTGGAGAGGTTTTTCTGCGACAGTGATTCAAAACCGATAAAGATCGCCCCGCAGCCACTTTCACGCATCAGTGAAAGAAGTTCCTCCTCTTCTGAAATGTTGATCGACGCCTGGCACATCCAGTTTATATTACACTCTTTCAAGACAATAAATAGCTCACGAGCAAACCTTCGGTTGGCAATAATATTGTCATCAGCAAAAAAAATTGCCTTTTTCTTTTTATAGGTGGAGGGGGAATCGTTTATTTCCTGAATTTCACGAATAACCTGCTCCACGGTTCTGTTTCTTATCCGTTGGCCGTCAAAGGCGTGTACAGAACAGAACTCACAGGAGAATGGACAACCTTTGGTGGTCTGCACAACATCAGAAAAATATCTTCCCATTGAAAGCTCGGATCGTACTGCAATGGGAGAGTCCTTCATTTCTGCAAGTCCCTCAGCTTTATAAGTTCTTTTCAAGTGCCCGGCCTCAGCGTCAAGGAGAACTTGGGCCCAAACATTTTCTGCTTCACCGACTACTACGCTGTCACAATGTTGGAGTGCCTCATCCGGGCACATGGACGGGTGAATACCGCCCAGAACGGTCATTATGCCGAGGCTCCCGAATTCTTCAGCAATTTCATAGGCCCTCCCGGCAAACATAGTTCTGACGGTTATCCCGGCGAGATCCGCGCCCCAGCTGAAATCTATATCTTCGATGTTCTCATCAAAAATTCGTATCTCATGCTCATCGGGGGTCAACGCTGTCAGTGTCGGTATCGCCAGCAGGTACGAGAGGTACTTTTTCGACAGCAGAAAGGTAGAATAGAAGTTGTAATCGTAAAAACTTCCGCTGGAGTCAGAAATGTTACGAGGGATTATAAGGGCAATTTTCATCAATATTTTCCTGCAGGTGACCCGGTCTTTAATAAACAGAAATTGGAGTTGATGCTGTATTCTTCTTGACCGGATACTTGTTTTTTCTCCGCCTGGCGGAACCAGCTCCGCCTTTTTTCAAGCCGATTCTTTCCAGGTCAGGAACCTTGCCGTCCCAGACCTCCTCAATCCCCTTTTCCTTGAACAGGCGCTTTACTGCAAACAGGTCCCTGCCGGTTACCAGCGAGATCGCTATCCCCTGCCTGCCCATCCTGCCGGTACGTCCGGTGCGATGCACATAGTTTTCCGGCTCTCTGGGAAAATCATAGTTGAAAATATGGCTCACCCGAGAAAAATCCAATCCCCGGCCAGCGACATCGGTGGCAATCATCACCCGGGTCCGGCCCTGTTTGAAGCGATTGAAGATAGAGGTCCGTGTCGGCTGATCAAGACCGCCGTGGATGTACTCCATGGATTTCTCAACCCCCTTTAATTTTCTGTGAAGAATGGCGCCATTGCGCTTGGAATTGCAGAATATGATGGCCTGGCGCGGTTTTTCTTTTTCAAGATAGTGCTTCAGAGACTGCAGACGATTCCTGTCTGAGAGAAAACGGAAGTGGTGGGTGATTGACTGCGGCGAAACATCTTCTTTGTTCAGTTCTATACGGGCCGGGTTTTTTAAAAATTGTTTGGTTAATTCCTCGACATTATCAGCCATGGGTGCTGAAAAAAGCAGAGTCTGGTGCTCGTTCATGTTGCATGAGAAGATAAATTTGACATCCTCGATAAAACCCATTTTTAACATCTCGTCAGCCTCGTCCAGCACCACGGTCCTAACCTGTTCGAGTGTCAGGGTACTGTTGTAGAGATGATCGATTAGCCTTCCCGGTGTAGCCACCAGGATATGGACGCCCTGTTCCAGCTTGGCTTTCTGGATTTCCATGGGAAAGCCGCCGTAGATTGCAAAGGTTGTCATGCCGAAATCTTTGCCGATAAGGGTTAGTTCATCCACATACTGCAGGGCCAGTTCCCGTGTAGGAACCAGGATAAGGGCCTGGATACCTTTTATCTCAATGTTAATCATCTCGGCGAGTGGGATGCCGCAGGCACTTGTCTTGCCGGAACCTGTTTCGGCCAGGGCCAAGAGATCGCGGCCCGCCCGGATATGGTTATAGGTCTGTTCCTGAATGGGCGTCAGATCGGTAAAGCCCATTTCGGCTACTGCCTTCATTACTTCGGTGCTGA
>JAFDCR010000368.1 GCA_019312685.1 Deltaproteobacteria bacterium
AGGCCGCCCTGAAATCAAGGATTCCCTTCATGCATTTCTTTGACGGGTTCCGCACCTCCCATGAGATTCAGAAAATCGAACAGCTGACCGACGACGATATGCGCGCCATGATTGACGAGGATCTCGTTGTTGCCCATCGCCAGCGGGGTCTTTCCCCGGATAGGCCAATGATGCGCGGTACGGCCCAGAATCCTGATGTCTACTTTACCGGCCGTGAGACGGTCAACAAATACTACGCTGCCGTTCCCGGAATCATCCAGGAAACCATGGATAAATTTGCCGCACTGACCGGCCGCCAGTACCACCTGTTTGACTACTACGGCGACCCGGAAGCTGAAGACATCATCGTCATGATGGGCTCCGGCGCTGAAACAGTTGCCGCAACCGCCGAGTACCTGATCTCCCAGGGCAGGAAGGTCGGCCTCGTTGTTGTTCGCCTCTTCCGGCCGTTTGACCTCAAGGCCATGGTTAATGCCATGCCTTCAACAGTGCAGCGAATCACCGTTCTTGACCGCACCAAGGAACCCGGTTCAGCCGGTGAGCCGCTGTACCTTGACGTAAGGGCCGCTGTAGGTGAAGCTATTGAGTCTTCAATCGTAAACCTGCAGCCCATGATCCTCTCCGGCCGTTACGGCCTCGGCTCTGCCGAATTCACCCCGGCCATGGCAAAAGCTGTTTATGACAACATGGCCTCCTGGTCACCGAAAAACCATTTCTGTGTCGGCCCGAACGACGATGTGGCCTTTACCAGCCTGGATTACGACAAGTCCTTCAATATTGAAGGCGCTGATGTCTACCGGGCCATGTTCTACGGTCTCGGTGCGGACGGCACGGTCGGCGCCAACAAGAACACCATTAAGATCATCGGTACCGAAACCGACAACTCGGCGCAGGGCTACTTTGTCTACGACTCCAAGAAGTCAGGCTCCATCACCACAAGCCATCTGCGCTTCGGCAAAAACCAGGTTGTCGCGCCCTACCTTATTAATAAGGCGAACTTCGTGGCCTGCCACAATTTCACCTTCCTGGATAAATATGACATGTTGTCAAATCTTGAAGAGGGCGGCACCTTTCTGCTGACCACCACCTTCAAGAAGACCCAGGTCTGGAAGCAGCTTCCGGCCGAGGTCCAGAAACAGCTCATTGCCAAGAAGGCCAAATTCTATATCATTGATGCCATCAAGCTTGCCGAGGCGATCGGCCTGGGCGCCCGCATCAACATGATCATGCAGACCGCCTTCTTCCTGATCTCCGGCATCCTGACCCAGAAGCAGGCGATCAAGTCAATCAAGGACGCCATCAAGAAAACCTACGGCAAGAAAGGCGACAAGGTTGTCAACATGAACTACGCCGCCGTTGATACCGCAGTGAAAAACATCGTGGAAGTCAAGACTCCAAAGACGGTCAGCGGTCATGAGATGCCAGCCACCGTTCCTGCCGATGCCCCTGATTTTGTCAAGGAAGTAACCGCCAAAATGATCCAGGGCAAAGGTGAGGAGATCAAGGTCTCCCAGATGCCGGAGGACGGCACCTGGCCCACCGGTACCACCCAGTATGAGAAGCGCAATATCGCTGTGCACATACCGGTATGGAAACCTGAAAACTGCATCCAGTGCGGCCGCTGCTCACTGGTCTGCCCGCACGGCTGTATCCGTATGAAAATCGTTAAGAACGCTGACCTTAAGAAAGCACCCAAAAGCTTGAAGACTGCAGCCGCTGTCGGCAAACAGTTCAAGGGGCGCAAGGCAATTGTCCAGGTATTCACCGAGGACTGCTGCGGCTGTACACTCTGCGTTTACGAGTGCCCGGCCAAGAAAAAGGCCCTTGAGATGGCTGATAACAACGAAAAGATCCGCAAGCAGGAAGCTGCCAACGTCAAGTACTTCCTGGATCTTCCCGAGATTGCCAACAGCGAGATCGATCCTTCAACCATCAAGGGCAGCCAACTCATGAGACCGCTGTTCGAGTTCTCCGGCGCCTGTACCGGCTGCGGCGAAACCCCGTATATCAAACTTGCCACCCAGATGTTCGGTGACAGGATGATGATCGCCAATGCCACCGGCTGTTCATCAATATACGGCGGCAACCTGCCCACCACACCGTACTGTAAAAGGGGAGACGGCCGCGGGCCCATCTGGTCCAATTCACTGTTTGAGGACAATGCCGAGTTCGGTCTTGGTATGCGCTACACGGTTAACAAGCTTGGTTCCCAGGCGATTGAACTCCTGGAAGCAGCCGCTGCTGAAAAACTCATCACCAAGAAGGCGGCCAATGAGCTCACCAATGCCTCCCAGAAAACCCAGGATGAGATCGAAGCCCAGAGAGAAAGGGTTGCCGCCCTGAAGGAAACACTGGCAGGAAGTGACTCCGCTATAGCCAAGAGGCTTATCAATGTTGCCGATTACCTGGTGAAAAAATCGGTGTGGATTGTCGGCGGTGACGGCTGGGCTTACGACATCGGCTACGGCGGTCTGGATCATGTCCTTGCCTCCGGCGAGAATGTCAATGTCCTGATCCTGGATACCGAGGTGTATTCAAATACCGGCGGCCAGATGTCAAAATCCACCCCGAGGGCAGCTACCGCCCAGTTTGCCGCAGGCGGCAAGAAGATGCCCAAGAAGGATATCGGCATGATCTTCTCCACCTATGGCAATGTTTACGTGGCCAAGGTTGCCATGGGCGCCAACCCGAACCAGGTTGTCAAGGCGTTTGCCGAGGCTGAGGCCTATGACGGACCTTCATTGATCATTGCCTATGCCCACTGCATCAACCACGGCCTTAACCTGGCCATGGGTCTCGAGCAGCAAAAGAAAGCGGTTGCCTGCGGTCACTGGCCGCTGTACCGTTACAATCCGTCTCTTGAAGATGCCGACAAGAACCCGCTGCACATTGACTCCAAAGCTCCATCAATGCCATTTGCCGACTATGCCCTGAACGAAAACCGCTACCGGATGCTGAAGATGATGAATCCGACCCAGGCGGACGAGCTGATGGCAATGTCCCAAAAGGATGTTGAGAAAGCCTGGAAGTTCCTTGAGGGACGTGCCAAGGCCCTGGAGCCCGAAAAATAATTCCTATAAAACTATGTTAATAAAACAAAAGGGCGGCAGGAATTCCTGCCGCCCTTTTTCATTGTAATATCGAACAAGATACATCGAGCATATGTTGTGCAGCTCGAAGAGTTTTCGTTTTATGGTTTCAGCTTATCTATTTTTCCCAAGCGCATAAATTAATAGTACACCTAGACTCATTTATGGGTTGAGGATGATGGTTATGCAAGGCAGAGATTGTTCCACTATAAATTTCAGTATGCGGAACAGCCGATAACGCAGCAGAACTGCCAACATCGACCCATAAATTATGCTGTTTTGGCCTTATCCCACTCCTCCTTAATTTTCTTGAAATCCGCTTCGGCCCTTTCTTCCATGGTTTTTCCGGTTTTCTCCTGCTCCTTTTTGATGGTATCCACCTTGGCTTTCAATACCTCCGGCTTGACTTTGATATCGTCAGTGCCGAAAAGCATGGATGCCAGAACCCTGTATGAGAACTGAAGCAGTTCGACATCGTCTTCCCTGATCTTATCAAGTGTCTCCTGCTCAACCTCATAGCTTTTCAGAAACGAACTGTCGAAGACAAAACTTCTGAACTGATCAAGATCGGTTGAGGCCATGAAGAACATTCTCTTGGCCTGCTCGCTCAGGGTTGCCTGGTAGCCGAATGATTTCCGCCGCATGACAATCTCCATCCAGCCCTTGTTCATCTCGTCACGGACATCTACCCCCTGGTCTTCCCGCCATTCCCGTATGGTCCAGGTCTTATCCTCTTCAAAACCCTTGCAGTGCGGCTCCTTGACCACAAAATAAAATTCTTCCGCATTCTGTTCTTCCTGGGCTCCTTCATGAAAATTTGCCATACCAACAGGGTAATACCTGCAGGCGGTCGGCCGGTCGGAATAGATTCTGCAGCCTTCGGTTTTCGATTTGATAAACGGACACCTGCCCTCTTCAGTCAGCTTGATGGCCACCCCGGGAAAATCGGTCTTCTCAAGGTAAATGGGCGTTGTATAGGTATGAAGGAATTCAGCTGCCTCCATATTCAGTCTCTTGCGGATTTTAAGAATATCATACGGTGTTAAGACTATCTTGATATTGCCGCAGCATTCGGTGAAGCAGGAAACACCCGGATGACAGCGGAACTTGATCTTGCTGTCCAGGGTATATTTTGTCGGCAGGATATTACTTGGATTCTTATCCGTGCCGAACATGGTTTTTTCCTTGTGAAACAACGTTTTCTCTTTGGTGAATGGAGTCTTTTCGCTCATGATACAATCCTTACAAAACAAATAAAATTTATGGCTCAACAAACTACAGATTCATATTGGAATATACGTAGTATGCGTATCTGCAGGGAAGATATTGAATACATCCTCAGCTCAACATCTTACCCTAATCATCAACCACCCGACTTGTCAAATCCATTATCTTTATTATTTGCATTCTGCCCTTAAAAAAATTTCTTTTCAAGCACTCTTGCCAAGCCGGAAAGCCCTGCTTATTGTATTTTGAGAATGAATCTCAAGAAATGGTATCCTACTTACTTTTTTTGAGAAATAAAAGTTAAAACCAGGGAGTTATTTTACGGTGAACTGTCTGCCAAGTAACATAGATATTTCTAAAATACGGGCATTAATCTACCACTTTCCCAACGGCAAGATGCTGCGGATCGATATAAAGGATATAGAGCAGCTTGCAGTCCTAGAGTTTGAAGTGGGTAAGCTCTGTGATACGTCACACATTGACGGAAAACTCCACTTCTATCCCAGGGGGAATACCTGATTGCAGCCAGGGGATGTTGGACTCTTCTGCCTCCTTCTGGTGTATGACTGAAAAGTCCATAGCTGACAAAATCTGTATAAAGAAACTTCACAATCGGGCTTCATTCGTTCTATATTAGATAATATGAAGCCGCCGCTTATCGACACATCCATAGACGGACATGTCCATACAAAACTCTGCAACCATGCCGGTGGGGAAATGGAGGAATATGTCCTGGCAGCCATCGAGCGTGGTCTCCGTAAACTTATCTTTCTTGAGCATCTCGAAGTCGGCATTAATTACTTTGAATCAACCTGGCTGACTGAAGATGACTTTGTTTATTACCATACTGAAGGAAAACGTCTGCAGGATAAGTACAGAGGGATAATTGAAATAGGGCTTGGTATTGAGGTGGGATATAACCCTAACTTTCCGGATGAAATAAAACGTCGTTTGGCACTGCATTCCTGGGACCGCATCGGCATATCATATCATTTTCTGGAAACAGATTCCGGTCATCTCAACATGGTCAGCCGCAAACAGTTCAATATAGATAAACTTGATAAATTGGGCGTGGATGAAGTTATCACCCGTTACTACAAAGAACTTTTGGAAGCAGTTGAAACGCTGCAAGGGCAGGTCCTCTGTCATATTGATGCAGTACTCAGGCATCATCCCTCCCTCATGTTCTCTCCGGAGCATGAAAAACTGGTCGATAATCTTCTCGATGCTGTTGCCCGAAAAAAAATGGCCCTAGAGGTGAACACATCAGGGTACAGGTTAAGAAATAAACCCTATCCCTCTCTTGATATTCTGAAAAAAGCGATAAAACGCAAGATCCCCTTAGTCGCTGGATCTGATGCACACCGCCCTCAGGATGTCGGCAGATATTTTAACAGACTGGAGGACCTGATGAATAAATCAGCTGTTAATAACAGCTTCTGAAAAAGCTAATTTTAAATTTTTAGTTTTGAATTTAGAAGTCTTTTCAATTTAAAATTAAGAACTTAAAACTCAAAATTAATCCTTAATATCCCTTACCCAGCCCCGCAATCTTTCTAAATGTGTTGCAGATGCTAGATGTAAATCGTCCTGCCGTCTTGTTGCAGGACAACAAAAAGGTTCGCTGTATACTATACGCGAACCGCTTGATGACGCCACAGATGCGATACAGTTGGAAGATCACTGCTTCCGGGCTTTGACTATCTCGTAAAAATCATTGCCGGCAATATCATTAATAACCACTGCCGGAAAACCCTCAACCTCAAACCGGAAAAGTGCTTCAGGACCTGCATCCTCAAATGCCACCAGTTCACTTTTTACAATTGATTTAGACAGCAGTGCACCGGCACCGCCGATTGTTGCCAGATAGATTGCACCGTGTTTTTTCATGGCCGCCCGCACAACCATTGATCGGGCCCCCTTGCCCAGAGTCGCTTTCAAACCCAACTCCAGGAGCCTCGGAGTATAGGCATCCATACGATAGCTGGTAGTGGGTCCGGCAGCACCGATGACCTGGCCGGGTTTCGCAGGACTGGGGCCGACATAATAAAGCAGCTGTCCCTTCAGGTCGACAGGCAGTTCCCTGCCTTCGTCCAGCAAGGTAACCAGCCTTCGATGAGTCTGATCCCTGCCGGTAAAGAGACTTCCGCTCAGGCTTATCAGGTCCCCGGCCTGCAAGGTTTCCAACACTCCCTCCTCAAAAGGGACCCTGACCGGTTTTAAGTTTTCAAAGCCGCTCTTCTCTCTTTTGGGTAAGTGTTTTTCAATATCCATGATAATTACCGGCACTTTTTTAAAAAACTTTTCTTTTTAAATTCTTTTTGCAAGCACGATTAAGATTGCTGCGAATACGCCATGTCAATCGTCCTGCCATCTTGTTGCAGGACTACAGGTTAACCCGCAATTATAATTATCGGTTGTCTATTAAAAACTTTCCCACACGATTAAGATTGCTGAAGAGACAAGGAAGAGACAGTTTCGCCATAGTAACGCTATGCGAAACTGTTGATGACACCGTAGATTCAGTAATATCAATCGTGCCCAACTATAATTCTACTTCCTTGTGGCGGTGCGCATGACACTGGATATTAACCGCCACCGGCAAACTGGCAATATGAGTAGGATATGTTTCCATGTGCACCGCCAGTGCGGTATTGACACCGCCCCAACCCATAACGCCCTGTCCTTCCCTGTTTATCCTCTGTAGAATTTCCTGCTCAATTTCAGCAACATTTTTATCAGGATTTGGCTCACCAAGAGGCCGCAGAAGCGATTTCTTGGCAAGCAGTGCGGCCTTCTCAAACGTGCCGCCGAGACCCACCCCCACTACAACCGGCGGACAGGGATTGGAGCCTGCGTCCTTCACCTTCTGGACAACGTAATCCACAACCCCTGCAATTCCTGCTGAAGGAGGCAGCATTACCAGGCCGCTCATATTCTCACTGCCGCAGCCCTTGGGCAGAAACGCGATATGCACTCTGTCACCGGGCTCCAGTTCATAATGAACCACCGCCGGTACATTGGTGCCGGTATTTTTTCTTGTTACCGGATCGCAGACAGACTTTCTCAAATAGCCCTCATCGTAACCGGCCCGGATGCCTTCCTGGACAGCATTCTCCAAATCACCTTCAATAATCACTTCCTGCCCGACACTGATGAAGACAACGCCGATCCCTGTATCCTGGCACACCGGTATCTGCTCCCGGCTGGCAATATTTGCATTTGTTATCAGCATTTCCAATGCATTTTTTGCCAAGGGAGATTTCTCACGGTCCCTTGCTGCAACAAGGTGGTCCAGAATGTCCGGTTCAAGATCACAGGAAGCACTCATTGCCAGATCTTTAACCGCTTTGGTTATTTCGGAACTCTGTAATGTTCTCATTAGCCGCCTAATTGTTACTTGATTTGACCGTTGGATTGCAGTCCCCACAGGAGATAAACCAAGACTCAAAATCTCGGGAAATGTAATCGCAGTTTCGTATCAGTGTACCTACCAGGCTACTCCTCAAGAAGATCCTTGGCATCAAGCTCCATGTTGAAACTGTGATCTTCGGCAGGGAACGTTCCTTCCCTGACCTCTGTCCGATAGTCTGACACCGCCTTCTTGATCTGAGCTGCCAGGCTTGCATACTGTCTTACAAAAGACGGGATGAATTTCTCAAACATGCCCACCATGTCATGGGTGACTAGAACCTGGCCGTCACAATACTTGCCCGCACCAATACCGATGGTAGGAATTGAAACCGCGCTGGTAATCACTTCTGACAGTTGGGTTGGAATGCATTCCAGAACAAGTGAGAAAGCGCCGGCAGTCTCCAGGTCTCTTGCCGATTGCAGCAGTTTGCGAGCCGAGTCGGCATCCCTTCCCTGCACCTTATAGCCGCCCAGCTGCGAGGCGGTCTGCGGTGTCAAGCCTATATGTCCCATAACAGGGATCCCAGCCCTGACAATGGCCCTGACCGTATCGCATACTTCAGTGCCGCCTTCCAGCTTGATCGCATCACAGCCGGCCTCTTTAAGGAATCTGCCTCCATTGCGGATTGCCTCTTGCTCTGAAACCTGATAAGACATGAAAGGCATATCACCCACCAGAAAGGCCTGGTTTATCCCCCTGCGGACAGCTTTGCAATGATGGAGCATTTCTTCCATGGTCACAGGTACGGTCGAATCATAACCAAGGAGGACATTGCCTAAAGAATCACCCACAAGAATCATCTCAATGTTTGCGGCATCAATCAGGGCTGCAAAACTTGCATCATAGGCGGTGAGCATGGAAATTTTCTCACCCTTCCTCTTCATATCGATGAAATCCTGAACTGTCCTTTTCTTGTTCATGACAACTCCTGCAAATTGAAAATTGAAAATTGAAAATTGAAAATTTGCGGAAAGTATTTCATGCACCGATTTTCAATCATCAATTAAACAAGATAATACTTTTCCCCCATTTTGTCGGTCATCTGCCAACTGCGGCCTAAATTTTTTTCGAAGCCCTTACCCGACTTCTGAGATTATTAGACCTCAATCCTCAGACCTCAGACCTCAAACCTCACTAGAACAGGCTTCCCTGTTCATCTTTTTTGTCGAACGGTCTGCCAAAATGTTCATACGCCAGAACCGTGGCCATTCGCCCCCTCGGTGTCCGGGTCAGGAAGCCCGACTGGATCAAAAAAGGCTCGTGGACATCTTCCAGGGTACTCTTTTCTTCACTTACTGCGGTTGCCAGGGTTTCGATGCCTATGGGGCCGCCGTTGAACTTATCGACAATGGTGAGAAGGATTCGCCGGTCCATCTCATCCAGCCCTTTTTTGTCAACTGCCAGCATTTCCAGGGCATTGTCGGCAACTTCGGC
>JAFDCR010000369.1 GCA_019312685.1 Deltaproteobacteria bacterium
AAAAAATTCCCTATATTTACCGTCAGGTTTAACCGGCTATCGGTTCCTGCAATTAAAAAAGCCCCGCCGTTATATCAACAGCGGGGCTTTGGGTTTTCTTTATCCGGAATCCTGTCTGTTATTCCGGTTCGTCATGACAGAGGTCACAGTCCATCTTGATATAGTTGCCGGACTCCGATATATGCTCGTCATCGTGACAGCGCCAGCAGCCGAAACCGTCCTCTTCATAATACTGATGGCCGAGATGACCCGAATATGTACCCCAGAAAACATTCATCTTCGGCCAGACATTATTCAGATAGGATTCAACCAGATATTCACCGGCCTTCCTGATGTCCTCCTCATATTTCTGAACCTGTTCTTCATTGCGCAGTTTCTGCAGGGATACAAGGTGATCGCCGATTTGTGCCGCAGCCTCATCCCTGCTCGGGTATTCCCGCTGCAGGGCGATCAGGCTGTCCTCGCGGATGCCTTCAATCTCAGGATTGATCTTCTTGCTGAGCAGACCGAAATCAACAACCTCGTCGGGCATGTCGTAAATATGGGTCGGGCGGTTATGACAGTCGATACAGTCCATAACCCGCCATTCCAGCTCTTCCCCCTCTGGAACCTCAATATCCTCTTTGACAAATTCCTCTTCGGAACCGTCAGGCCTCTTAACCCTGACCCTTGCCATCTGGGTCCTTTTCCTGTCCGTTGCAAGATAACTTACCTCAACGTCCTTACTCACATGCCAGTGGATCCCCTCGAAATCTCCGGTCTCCGGGTTGTGGCCGCCTATATGGAGGGCCAACTCGGTCACTTCCGGATTAATCTGGTCATCATTGGAAAAATGGGAGAATATCTTTATTTTTTTGCCGTGAAACTTGTCGGGCCAGTGGCATTGTTCACAGGTATCACGGGCAGGACGGAGATGCTCGACCGGGGCCGGGATCGGACGGCTGTAACTGTCGGCAAAAACAGCCAGAACCTGGCGCAGACCTGAAATCTTCGCCTGGACAAACCACTCAGCGCCCGAACCGATATGGCATTCAACACAGGCTACCTTGACATGCGGTGAGCGCTGGTATGCCGTATATTCCGGTGCCATAACATCGTGGCAGACAACGCCGCAGAAATAGGGTGAGTCAGTAAAGTGATACCCCTCATAACCAACGAGAATAAGAACGGTCAAATTGACGATGGTCAGGATAACAAAACCAATGATAAAACTGCGGTGTTTATGATCGCTGAGGTTGATCTGCAGGTGCTCTTTAACTATGCCGTACCTATGATACTGTTTTCTTCTCAAGTAAGCGGAGACCGGGATGATTGTGAGACCCATGATCATTGCACCCGGCAATATCATGTAGGTTATTATGCCGACATATGGGTTGTGGATAATTCCAAGTACTTCGACAATCATACCGATTATCATCAAGGTGATACTTACAGTTGTCAGGATTACACCAAACAATCCAAGGGGGGTACGCCACATACCCCGGATAATATGGCCCCATGGTCCCCGGTACTTTTTGGGATCACCGCCAGCTGATATTGGCTCTTGTTGATTTGTCTCGTTCTCAGCCATTGTTTCTAACTCTCCTTCTTATCATTCTCTTTGGTTGTTCATATTTAATTGATATTACAAATTAAGCAAACTCGTACCCAAATAGCATTTAACGCGTGCCGTGCCGCACCGACTCAAAGTTAATCCCGGCAGGACAGTATCTGGACAATAAACGTTAAAAGGTTCTCCTTGTCTTTCGGAAGAACCTTTTTTTAAGAAATTTACAGGGGTACCAATCTCATAAAACGAAATTTCGTTACTACTAAAAAAACGCTATACAGCAACACCCGATTTTTCGGGTTATTCTATCGGTTTTTCGGGTGACACCTCTTGCAGGAATCTATTGCATTGACACTAAAGGCCTTATGGCCGTTATGACAGTTGCCGCAGTACTTACCCTTTTTCATTTCCTCCATGGTAAGAGCACCGCCTTTGACCACGTTCTTGCCTTTTTTCATAACAAAGACCTTGGGATGACATTCGATACAGCGTAATCTTTCCCGCTGGGTATGTTTCTTGTGGCTGAAGACCGCCCGTACCGATCCATCGGGGGTATCCAGGGAAATATCATCCGGAAAATAACCATGCTCCACCATCTTCTCCATAGCATCTTCCTTGGCTTCCCTGGCTGCAGCCTTGTTCTTTTCCGCTTCCGCAATAGCCCTGTCGGCCTCTGCCATGGCCTTTTCCGCCTCTGCCATGGCCTTTGCCGCGTCTGCCTTTGCTTTCTCAGCGTCCAGACGCGCTTTTTCAAGATATTTCATTGCTTCATCATCTTCAGCCTGCACGGGAAATGGTGAAACAAAAGCAAGGGCAAACATCACGGCCAGCAGCAAGGTCGCAAATCTGACCGTTTGTAATGTATTTCCGTTTTTTCGCATTATCTTCCTCCATGAAAACAACACAAAAAGATATTGTGTTGTCAATTTCAAGCGCAAAAATATATTTTCTTCAAGTAAAGTTATTAATGATCGTCCGTTTCAGCCGGTATGACATCCCCCTCTTCCGGCTCGATGAGTCCTTTGCGTACCATCTCATTGTAACCCTTTACCCCGATATGGCAACGGGCGCACTGTGTAGTTGTGGAAAAGGATATATCCCCGTTATGGCAGGTGCCGCAGTACCTTTCATTACAGAGACTCTCCATGTCGAAATTGGCTGTTTCCTGCATGTGCAAAGCCTCCATCTCAAAGGTCTCTTCATGGCACCAGTCACATTGCAGGCCGATATCTTCCGTGTGTGCTTTGTGGCTGAAAATAACCGCCTTGAGGGGTTTAGTATAAACGATATCCCCGCCATGGTCCTCATCATCGGCAACAACCGTACCCGTGGCATAAACAAAACATATTGACAAAACAAGAACTAAAAATAGAAATAGCTTTCTCATTCCAATCACCGTACCTCAATCCTTTCTAATATATTGATTAATTCCTACTCCGGTTATCTGGCATCAGCCTGGCGCCGTAACTCCCATGGCGATGACCGGGTGGCTTTCATATAGAATACATTGGGTTTTGAGCCTGATTCCGGCCGCAGGACCCAGACCTGTTTTTCAATCTGATGCACCATTTTATAGACAACATTATCAGGATTGGAAATGTCGCCGAATATCCTGGCCCCTGTGGGACAGATGTAGGAACATGCCGTAAGCTTCTCTCCCTTGGAGATCCGTGTATCGTAACAGAAGTTACATTTATCGATGGCGCGTTTTTCATCGTTGAAATAACGGGCCTCGTAGGGACAGGCCAAGACACACATCTTACAGCCGATGCATTTTTTGCTTTCCATCATGACGATGCCGTTTACTTTATTCTTATAAGTAGCCTTCGTTGGACAGGCCCTGGTACATGGCGGCTCATTGCAGTGATTGCAGAGTGTCGGAATGAATTCCCGCTGCCGGCCGATGGCATCGGTAACCACCTTGGTCAGAATCCTGGTGCGGTAACCGTAGTCCGGCACATTGTTGGTTTCCTTGCAGGCGGAAATACATTGCTCGCAATCAATGCAGAGCCCCTGTCTGACTACCATGCTGTAATGGGGTTTATAGGGATATTTTTTCAGAAACTCTGTGGTGGAGGCATAAACCTCATTCACCCTGGAAACGACCGACAGTATCTGGCCACCGGCATACACACCGGTGATCGCCAACCCCATTTTCAAGAAATTACGCCTCTCCTGGCTGGAAATAAGAGCCGGGCTTTCCTTTTTCAAACCTTCAAAATCCATCTTGGGAAATTTCATCATTCCTACCTCTTTATATAGACTCAAATCCTGCGATATTAATCATTCCGGTCAAACTTTCGAATCCGATGATGACGCCTGAGTGCCTCTTCGTCGGTTTCCCCTTCCTTTTTATAATGTATACCGCCGCAACCCGGACAGATAAAGCCGCCCGGTGGGACGATCTCATGTTTCTGGAACTGATGACCGTTCAGGATCTTTTCACCGATTAGAAACAGGAAGGAGGCCATCGTTACACCGCCGATAACC
>JAFDCR010000370.1 GCA_019312685.1 Deltaproteobacteria bacterium
AGCATAAACTGTTTCACTCGGCCGCTGACAAGGTCGCTAAATGGCACAACAGGACAGACCCCAGTGCCAGGGCGGATGCCCAGGCCCAGCTCGATTTCGAGGAAGTGCAGCGCAGGAGCAAGGAGGTTATTTTTCTTCTGACCCTGATCGAATTCAAAATGATAGAAGCAGAGCTGATAAAACAGACGCCGATCAAGGAGATGTTGACGAACCCGTTAAAGACAGCAAAAAAACTTTTTATTAAATAGTGAATTTAGTTTCAATGTGAAATAGATGTACATAAAGATACAAATTTTAGGACGTATTGAAAATAATTCTGGACATTATTTTATGTGTCATGATAATATGACGCATATCTATTTTCTTTCCCTTCTCTCTCGAATGGAGAAGAATCGCAGGCTGAGGAAAACCTAATTAATTCAAGTTGTTACGGGGGGGGGTAGCATGAATAAGAGAGGCGAAACACCAAAAAAAGAGGCTCAGAACGGCAGCAATGCTGTTCCTGTACTATCGACCACAGCCGGCGCTATTGCGGGCGGAGTGGTCACATCTTCACCCGCAATTACTGCCGGAGGTGCGGTGAGCGGACTGACGGGGTATTCGATCGGTCTGGGAAGTCTGGTGGCCAAAGTCGGCTGCGGTTCCGCGGTCGCTATAAGTTCTCTGTCTATAATAGCGGCAGGGCCTGTTATCGGCGGAATAATAGGCTTTAGCGCTTATAAGGCGTTAAAGGGTCTTAAAAAACAGAACGGTGTTAATGGTAACCAGAGTAATAACGGAAATTCCAAGGACAATTAACAAAGGAGAATTGAGATGTCGACAGTTGTTGTTATCGCAGTAACTATCTTTTGGTTGTGGGCGCTGGTTGATGTTCTTAGCAATGATTTCAAAAACAACAATAAATTGATCTGGCTCCTGACCGTCATACTGGTTCCGGTGGTCGGGGTTGCCCTTTATTTCCTGATCGGCCGCACTCAGAAAATTCCGGCAGAAACGGAAACAGAGGTGGAAGCGGCTTAGTTCTATAATACATATTGTAAATGAGAAAACAGCAGGAGTGGGCGATCGGCCGCTTCTGCTTTTTTCATTAACACCTCGTCCCCGGGTTTTTCTGCAAGAGAATTATGCAGCAGGTTTGAGTCAATGGCTATCCAAGCATCTCGGAAAATGATTCGTTCAACCGGACCGCGTATTTTTCATTGTTCTGCTTCAGTATTTCAGCAATCATGTGTTCCAGCTTTTTGCCGATAACAGGAACCCGGATCCTCAGGTCAACATCAACAACACGCGTGCTTTTTGAATGCCCGTCCTCATACCACTGAACCATGATAATGCATCGGACCTTGTTCCTCCAGATGTGCGGTTTCAACTCTGTTTTAAAAGTAGCGGTACCATTGAGCCATGAGGTCTCTTCATCAAACCTGAGCATATCCGGCTTGATCACTGTTTTCGCGAACGATGGTATCTTCCCCTGCAGTCCCCATTCTATTCTTCTGAAGAATCCCTCCTCCGTCAGCCTGAAGTCACATATTTTATAGTCGCTGACGATCGGCATCCTGTTTATGGGAACCGGGTCTTCTCCGGAGGCAAGGATACCGACTATCTCTTTTTTAGGCCATCCAAAGGTATGTTCCATCTGAAAGTTCATATTTCGTTTTGAATTGCGTTCCGCTAACGCTGGACTGTTTGCGGTAATTTCTTTAACTCACTAGATCAAATTATTATAAGGTAAACCCCTATTTTTTTCTTTACTATTTCAATGAAAACAGATAAAATGGACGGTAATTCATGATGTTACGTTACAGGCACACTGGAAAGTTTATGCCTGAAAACTGCAGGGGGCTTTCTTTATCCTTAAGAATATGGTTGAGATTCTATAATGTATAAAAAACGCTTGATAAGGGGGGCATTGTGAAAGTCATACCGAAAAAAGCTTTCATTGCCGGAGCAAATACGTTTAATGAGACATTGAAATATTCCTGTGCGACCGCTGAATATAGCGGCCTTGTCTCATGGAGCTATCTCAGACGCGGGAGCGGTTTTATTTACGGTCCTCTTTCAAAAACGGCTGAACCTGTCTGTGATATGGCGGTCAATGCCTGTAAAAAGACCGCTGACAATATAGGCAGGACGTATGAAAAGGCCGCGAGCGGACTGGGACGCCTGGTAAAAGCCATTCCTTATCCGGGAAGGCGGATGCGTGAAATTGAGGAGAGACTCCGGAAGATAGAGGAGTGGATGGCAAATATAGAGCAGCACGGCCTTGTTATGCCTCCGCGTGAGTTGGGGAAAATGAAGAAAAAGCTGTCCGAAGAAAAAGAGGCCCTGTTAAAGAATATCCTGCTCGATAATCTGGAATTGAAAGGGGAATAACGTAATTAAATATCCCCGGCAGCATGGTGTTGAAAATGCCATTTGAATATTGCATAATCAAAACGGTTTTTTTTATTGAACAATATAATGGTTATACCTAGTTCGGGTAAGATATTATTAAAACCATGAATAATACAATAAAAGGAGAAAACCCTATGAGCAGGAGAAAAATTCTTAATATCGGCATTGACCTTGGGACTTCAAGGAGTGTGATTGCCTGCGATAACGGGGTCAGGACATTTGCGCCGAGTTATGTAGGGTACCCGAAAGATGCTGTATCCAGAAAAATGTTCAACAGTGATATTGTCTTTGGGGAAGAGG
>JAFDCR010000371.1 GCA_019312685.1 Deltaproteobacteria bacterium
GATCAATGAATTTGTCCAGCAGGCTTCCCGCGGTGCAGTGCCCGAAGTCAGTTGCTACTCACTGATGAACAACCCAATGACGGCCTGCGGCTGTTTTGAAGCCATTGCCGCCATGCTGCCCCAATGTAACGGCATCATGGTTGTCAACCGTGACTACATGGGCATGACTCCCAGCGGTATGAAGTTCACCACCCTGGCCGGTATGGCCGGCGGGGGAATGCAGACTCCCGGTTTCATGGGTGTCAGCAAGCATTACCTGACCAGCAGAAAACTGTTTCTGGCTGAAGGCGGCCTGAAAAGGCTGGTCTGGATTCCAAAGATACTTAAGGAAGAGATCAAAGACAAACTCATGGAGCGGTGCAAGGAAGAGGGGATGCCTGAACTCTTTGATATGATAGCTACGGAAGAACAGGGCGAGACCGAGGAAGAAATCCTCAAGTTTCTTAAAGAGAAAGGTCATCCTGCCCTTGAGATGGAAACCGCTGTATAGAAGTAAAAAAATAAAGCTGAAGTTAATTTAAGTAAGCTATGATAAAAAAATAAAATTTAAGTTAGTTTTTATACAATTGGAGGATTAGAGATGGCGTTAACTGGTATACAGATTCTCAAAATGCTGCCTAAGACCAACTGCGGTGAATGCGGTATACCGACCTGCCTGGCATTTGGCATGAAAGTGGCGGCCGGGCAGATAGAGATAGGCGAATGTCCTTATGTGAGCGATGAGGTTAAGGAAACCATAGGTGAAGCTTCCGCCCCACCTATCCGTACCATCAAAATTGGCGGTGGTGAGACTGTTACGACAACAGGCGGCGAAACATGCCTGTACAGACATGAAAAACGTTTTGAGAACCCCACCGGACTCTGCGTTCTGGTCACCACTGACATGAGCGATGCAGATGTAGACGGCCGCATAGACAGGTTCAACAACATACGTATCGAAAGGGTCGGTGTGCTTATGAAGGCTGATCTCATTGCTGTCAAGGACACCAAGGGCGATGAGGGAGCCTTTACTTCACTGGTCCAGAAAGTGCTTGATAATTCCTCTGACGCCAATCTCATCCTGATGACCGATAATCCTGACACCATGGCTGCTGCAGCTAAAGCCTGCGGTGACCGCCAACCTCTGCTCTATGGGGCAAACAAGGATAACCGGGAAGCCATGGGAAACCTGGCCAAGGAACTTGGCTGCCCTCTTGCCGTGGTCGGCTCTAATATTGACGAAACAGTGGAAATTGCCGATGCCCTGATCAATGACGGTTTGAAGGATTTGGTGATAGATACCGGCGCAAGGACCATGCGTGCCGCCTATGAGGACAATATAGTTGCCCGCCGGGCGGCTATTAACAAAAAATTCAAGCCGTTGGGATTTCCGACCATTACTTTTCCATGTGAGATTACCGATGACCCGCTCATGGAGGCAATGGTGGCCTCGGTACTGGTTGCCAAGTATGCCGGCATTGTTGTTCTCTCCGATCTTCAGGGTGACACCTTATTCCCTCTACTGCTAGAAAGGTTGAATATCTTCACAGATCCGCAGCGCCCGATGGTTGTTAAAGAGGATATCTACCCGATTGGTGGACCGGATGAGAATTCACCGGTCATGATCACCTGTAACTTCTCGCTTACCTACTTCATTGTTTCCGGTGAAATCGAAGGCAGCAAGGTTCCATCATGGCTGCTGATCAAGGATACCGAGGGCCTTTCGGTATTGACCGCCTGGGCGGCCGGTAAATTCGGTGCCGACCTCATTGCCCAGTTCATTAATAAATCCGGTATTACGGAAAAGGTCAAGCATCGAGAACTTATCATTCCTGGATACCTGGCAACTATTAAAGGTGAACTTGAAGAAGAACTTCCCGACTGGACAATTACAATCGGTCCGAGAGAGGCCGGTCATATGCCTGCATTCCTTAAAGAATGGAAGGTTGCGGCATAGTGCAGTTCGATTAAAAGAGTTTTTTATCTCGATAAAATAACATTAATTCAAATCCATAGAACCAGTTAGAATAATTGGAGAAAGTTATGGCTAAAGCAAAAAAGAGCAGGGAAGGGACAGTTATGGTCCTGGGCGGCGGTATTGCCGGAGTCCAGGCGGCCCTCGACCTGACCGATTTGGGGTACTATGTCTACCTTGTTGAGAAGTCACCTGCCATAGGCGGGGTAATGGCTCAACTGGACAAGACCTTCCCGACCAACGACTGTTCGCTCTGAATCCTGGCGCCTAAGTTGGTTGAGGCCGGTCGGTCTCCAAATATTGAAATTCTCACAAATGCTGATTTGCTTTCCCTCAAGGGGAAGCCGGGTAACTTTAAAGCGGATATCCGTTTGCGCCCCAGATATATTAATGCTGACGATTGTACAGCCTGCGGTCTCTGCACTACCTATTGTCCACGCCACCAGGTTGATGACTACAATGAAGGGTTGAACATTACACGTCCCATTCATATCGATTATCCGCAGGCTGTGCCGGCGACTTATTATATTGATCCGCGGAGCTGTCTCCATCTCAACTATGAGACCTGCCAGATCTGCGTTCCGGTCTGCCAGAGCAAAGCCATAGACTTCAATCAGGAACCCGAAGAAAAAACCCTTGATGTCGGAGCGGTTATCATGTCGCCCGGTTTCGGCCGCATTTCCGAGGAAACCCTTGCCAAGTACAGCTTCGGCAAGCATCCTGACGTGGTGACCAGTATTGAATTCGAAAGACTCCTTAATCCTTCCGGGCCGTTTTCCGGTGAGGTCCGCTGTCTTTCCGACAACCGTCATCCCCACAAGATCGCCTTTATTCAGTGTGTCGGTTCAAGGGATATCGGATGTGATAACGGCTACTGTTCTTCTGTCTGCTGTATGTATGCCATCAAGGAGGCAATGGTTGCCAAGGAACATGATCCTGAGGCCGATATAACGGTTTACTATATGGATATCCGTACCCAGGGTAAGGATTTCGACGCAGCCCAGAAACGGGCCGAGGACAAAGGTATTAAATTTGTCCGGGCAAAGGTTGCGGATGTCATGCCATGGGGCGATCATCTGCGCCTGACCTATTCAACCCTGGACAGGAAGCACAGCTTTGAGCCCTATGATATGGTCGTCCTCTCTGTGGGTCTTGAATCACCGCCGGATGCCGAAAAACTTGCAGACATGGCCGGATTCAATCTCAACAAGTACAACTTCTGCGATACCGACACCTTTACCCCTCTTGCCACCAGTAAAGAGGGGGTGCTGGTAGCAGGCGCCTTCAACGGTCCGATGGATATTCCCGAGTCTGTCATGCAGTCAAGCGGAGCAGCAGGGATTGCTGCCGGACTCATAAAGAAACAACGCGGCAAAGGCATCATCCATAAAACATATCCTGATGAAAAAGATATCGGCGATGAAGTACGTATTGGTGTTTTTGTCTGCCATTGCGGGATCAATATCGGTTCAGTTGTTGATGTCCCGGGGGTAAGCAACTATGCCGGCGATATGGATGACGTTGTCTACTACACCGAAAGTCTATACAGCTGCTCCCAGGATGCCCAAGAAGTCCTCAAAGAGAAGATCAAGGAGCATAATCTCAACCGGGTGGTCATTGCCGCCTGTTCTCCGAGGACCCATGAACCGCTGTTTCAGGAAACACTTAAGGACGCAGGCCTGAACCGCTCCCTCTTTGAAATGGTAAATATCAGGGACCAATGTTCCTGGGTACATGCCAATGAACCGGAAGCTGCAACCGACAAATCAAAGGACCTTGTCCGGATGGCCGTGGCCAAGGCAAGGCATATTCAGCCCCTGCCGGAACAATCAGTCCCAGTCAATAAAACTGGTCTTGTAATAGGTGGCGGTATAGCAGGTATGACCGCAGCCCTGAATCTGGCTGACCAGGGTTTCCAATCTTTCCTGATTGAAAAGCAGAGCTCTCTTGGCGGCAACTACAAGAATCTTGTCCATACCAAGAAGCTCATTGACCTGGTCAAGAAGAATAAACTCCTCACGGTTTATACAAACACCGAACTCCAGCAGACCAGTGGTTTTGTCGGCAATTTCTCTTCAATAATAAGTTTCGGTAAAGGCTCCAAGGCCAAAGAGATTACATTGGACCACGGGGTTATTATTATTGTAACTGGTGCCAATGAACACAGGCCGGAAACCGTTCTCGGCAATAAAATTAAATACTCCAAGAAAATTGTAACCCAGAGCGAACTGACAGAACAGCTTGCCGGCA
>JAFDCR010000372.1 GCA_019312685.1 Deltaproteobacteria bacterium
AAGCATCTTCAGCCAAAAAGAAAGCCGGTGTCAAGGCATATAATCAGATAGGATATCTAATCGGGCTGTGCTTTGTACTTGCCTTGTTTTTTAGTATTGGCATTGCTTTCATGCAAAATGGAAGGGAAGCAGTGAAATTCGTCCCTGGTTTTGTGGGAGTTTTCATCATTGCGGTATTGGCATATGTGGCTGCAGGCCAGTCAACCATGAAGGAGTACGGTATAGGCTATGCGGCATGGGCAATATTATTCGGCCTTATTATCAGCAATACGGTCGGTACGCCCAAGTGGATGATGAAAGCCGTGCAGACAGAATATTATATTAAGACCGGCCTGGTCCTGCTGGGAGCTGAAATTCTCTTTGGCAAGATTCTCTCCATAGGCGTTCCAGGCATCTTCGTGGCCTGGGTTGTAACACCCATTGTTTTGGTAACTACCTTTATATTCGGGCAGAAAATTTTAAAGATACCCTCCCCGACCCTGAACATGACTATTTCAGCCGACATGTCGGTTTGCGGTGTTTCAGCTGCAATTGCAACAGCGGCAGCCTGCCGGGCCAAAAAAGAGGAATTGACCTTGGCTGTGGGCCTGTCACTGGTTTTCACCTCCATTATGATGATCGTTATGCCCGCAATAATTAAGGCAACCGGCATGCCTTATGTGCTTGGCGGCGCCTGGATGGGCGGCACCATTGATGCAACCGGTGCCGTCGCGGCAGCAGGCGCTTTCTTAAGCGAACAGGCACTTTACACGGCCGCAACCATCAAAATGATCCAGAACGTACTTATCGGCGTCATTGCTTTCTGTGTGGCGATTTACTGGTGCGCCAAATATGAATGCGCCCCGGGCCAAAAAGTGCGGGCAATAGAAATTTGGCACAGGTTTCCCAAGTTCGTTATCGGGTTTATTATTGCATCAATAATTTTCTCCCTGATGTATGGCTCAATGGGAGAATCGGTAGGGTCCGCCATGATTGATAATGGCGTATTGCGTGGATTCAGCAAAAATTTCAGGGGCTGGTTTTTCTGCCTTGCCTTTGTCAGCATCGGTCTGGCGACTAACTTCCGCGAACTGAAAGGATATTTCAAGGGCGGCAAGCCGTTAATTCTGTACTTTTGCGGACAGTCTTTTAATCTCGCCCTGACATTACTTATGGCATACATCATGTTCTACAAGGTATTCCCACACATAACAGCAGCAATATAAACGACATGAAAACTTTAAATATCACATACTGCAGATCGGAATTATCTTCAGGGGGAACAGATAGTCCGCAATGGCTCAAGAACTGGATACGCTTTCTCGGCAGCCTTTTGTTAATTATATTTTTCGTTTTTATTTTTGCTCCCTGGCTGCAGAAGAAGGTTCCGGCAATTGACACCCTGGGTAAGTATATAACGGAAAGCGGTATTGACGCCGGAGCTATATATTACACCGAGGTCGAAGAAGTCGCGGAAGGCGACCAGGGAATACGCAACACTTTCCGCTTCTATTTACCGCAGAAATAACTTTTCTATATTGGGTAACAATCTTTCAAGATGTAAAGATAGCCCCTCCCCGTTACCAAAGCGGGGGCCTTCTACGGGAGGCCCCCGTTTCCATTCCTTGCTTCTCTTCGTTTTTGGGGAGAAAACACCTTTGCCAACTATTTGACGCTCTATGGGCTGGCTTCCTGCAGCAACTTGTTCAAGAGTAATCGCTCTTATTTTTTACGACATTCAGCCCGAAAACTATGGTCCATCAGCGGAGGAAGAAATTTCTTTTGCTTTTTGAAGCAATTGATCAATTCGTATTGATACTGACGGAAGAGTTAAGGCCAACTGGACCATTGCAAATATCAAGTAAACCAGAACTTCTGGATCAGTTTTACCAAAGGGCAGATGGAAGTAAAGAATATAGAAACCAGCAATAAGTAAAATAAGGCTGAAGAGCATATCGGTAATAAGCGTGCAAAACAGAAGAAAAAAAGTCCTATAGTGTGCCTTAGCTTGAAATAAAAAAACAAGGGAAGCGATAATGCCTAATAAGCCTAACCAGCTCCGCAAAAATAGGCGGGGTGAAATAATTCCCCATAGAGGGGAAACTATGAGCACACCAAATAACTCCATGGTTATGAATGCCCGTTATGTTATGTTCTTAGCAAATCTTTTCAGAGAAGCCGAAGTAAAAATGTTTCAATATAAATATACCAAATTCTGCCTAGACTGTACAAGTGCCGCAATGTGGTAGGAGATTGCTATGCAACATAATCAGCATAGCTACGGGCAATTTACTTTTTCCTTAAGAATTTTTAAATTTTCGTAGAATATATCTGTAATTTTTCAGAGAATTGCCTTTTGCATTTGCCTTTTTGTATTGTAAGTAGAATTGAAGGCCTCGGAAACTTTCATGATCATCCTCTCTTTTTTAAGATTAATATTACAAGTCCCTAAAAAGGGATTCAGGATCCGATGGCATCAGAGATAATAATTTAGATCATTTCTTTTTTAGCTTAGATTTTACTTAAAGTCTCAAAGTCCATATATCTGTATTAAGGAGAAATGATGAAAGTTTCAGCAAACTCATATCGACGTCATGTAAATCGACACAGGGGGGTGCAAACAAAATTCCTTTTTGGCCTAGCAGCAATACTTCTCTGCTTCAGTGCCTTTTCGGCGAGTCTCATTTACATTTATGAAAAAAATAACCTGGAGGAGAGTGCCTACAGGCAGACCGAGTTGGTGATGGCCGCTATCGATTCAACAAGAGGATATGTCAGAAATGTCCTACGGCCAACCATGTATTCGGTGCTGGGAGATGATGCCTTTGTCCTTGAGGCCATGTCCTCCTCGTATATCAGTCGCCAAGTTATGGATATGTTCAAAGAGAAACTCCCGGAATTCGAATACAGGCGAGTAGCCTTGAATGCCCGCAATCCTGATTTTGAGGCAACGGAATCAGAAGTCAAAATGATTGATTTTTTTAAGAACAATCCCCAGGAGCAAGAATGGCGTGGAGTCGTTGCAAGGGAAAAAGGAAGATACTTCATGCGATTTCAGCCGGTACGGCTTACTCCATCCTGTTTACATTGTCATGGTATCCCTGATAATGCCCCGAAGGGGATAACAAAAAAATATGGCGCTGAACGGGGTTTCCAACGCACAATAGATATGGTGAGCGGGGTGGTCAGCATCGGTATCCCAGTGGAAGTCGGCTTAATGAAGATAAAGGAGGTAGCCCTGGCTGTCTTTGGCACGGTTTTTCTCTCCGTTTTTTTCCTTTACGGCATCATCGGCTTTTTTTTCAATCGCCTGATCATCAACAATATTCGTGACTTGTTGGAGTTATTTCGCGATATTTCCAAGGAAGATGTAGATGAGAATTTGACCCGAAGGATCGAAACGAGTGATGAGATTGGAGAATTAAAAGTTACAGCACAACGGATGGCTGAAAGCCTGCAGCTCTCTCGCAAAAAGTTAAAGGATTATGCAGAAAACCTGGAAAAAAAAGTGGCTGACAGGACAAGGGAACTTTTGGAACTTAACCGGGAGATGGAAGATATAGTCAGTGAACGAACACGGGCGGAAATGGCCCTCCGCATAGCCCATGAAGTCCGTAATCCTATAACGATTATCGGCGGCCTTGCCCGCCGGTTACAGAAAAAAGCCGCAGGAGATAAAAAGGAGCAGGAAAAAATTGTAAGTGTGCTGGAGCAGGCCCGGAAGCTTGAGTTACTCCTCTCACGTTTTGAAGAACTCGTGAGTACCAAGACAGAACATTTTCTCAAAGAGGATGTTGCGAAGCTGGTCAGCGAGGCAACTGAACTTGTAAAGACAGAAGCAGAAGAGAGGAATGTGGAAATACTCTTCACACCTGAGATCAAGGAACTCTCTATTTTGCTCGATGCCAGGTTAATTAAGGTCGTGATAGTTCATCTATTGCGTAATGCAATTAATGCGTATGAATCAGGGGGAGCGATTCAAATCATGACCGGTGCCCATCGCAACTGGTTTGAGTTGATCATCCAGGACAGCGGGCAAGGTATTCCGCCCGAGAAACTCCGGCATATTTTTGAACCATTCGTCAGTAACGGGGAAATAAAGACAGGGCTTGGGCTGCCCTATATCAAACAGATTATCAACGAGCACAATGGTACCATTGATATTGAAAGTCAGCAGGGGGAGGGTACCCGGGTTGCGGTCCGTATTCCTATTTTACTCGGTGAACTCGGGAAAAAATGAAATATAAATTATATCCTGGTGAGGCTAATTGACTCAATCATTTGTTTGACTTGTATTGTTCTAACAGCGCCGTTAATGTTTGCGGAGAAGATAAACATGCCTGCCCGTAGCTGCATTCATCCATCAAAAAACAGAAATCCAGGAACTCCTGCATCAGTTTTGTTTTAGTTTTGTTTTTATGTTGAATGATAGAGAGCCGTCTTTCCATGTCTGCGCCTTTAAAAGTGATTCTCTTCAAGTTGCCGTTTTGAATGTCACTGCAAACTGCTAGGTTGGATAAACAGCTAACTCCTGCCCCTGCTTTTACAGCACTTTTTATTGCTTCAGTATGCCCCAGTTCCATAATGATATTGAGATCAGTGACATGCTTCCCCAACTTCTTTTTAAAAATTTGTGCAGTCCCTGATCCTTGTTCCCTCATTACCCATTTATATTTTTTAAGGTCGGTTGCGACATCACACACATTGTTTCTTCCGGTGATATTATCGGCACTTGAAATAATCAATAATTCATCTTTAAACCAGGGGAGGA
>JAFDCR010000373.1 GCA_019312685.1 Deltaproteobacteria bacterium
ATAAACGGGATAAACCTTGCTGTCCTGGTTAGAAAATTAAATGCCAAGCCGACGTTTTACGGCATTGCGGCTGACGATGATGAAAGCCTGACCGCTTTGGTCCGCGAGGCAAAAGCGGCAAATGATATTGTTCTGCTATCCGGTTCCAGTTCCGTCGGTACCCGTGACCTGGGAGAACAGGTTATTGAAAAAATGGGCTCCCCCGGCATCATAGTCCACGGCGTATCAATCAAACCAGGGAAACCGGTCATAATAGCAAAAGCCGACAGCACCATGATATTCGGGCTGCCTGGACATCCGGTTTCAAGTGCTGTTTCTTTTGATCTCTTTGTCCGGCCTTCTATTGAACACCTTTCAGGTATTACCAATAACGGTCTGCCCCAATACCGTTCAATTCCAGCCAGGCTTATGCGCAATCTGAACTCTGCTGCCGGACGGACGGACTTTATCCGGGTACAGGTCATCAAGAATGAGGCCGATGAGTTTCAGGCATATCCCGTTCTCGGCAAGTCAGGTGCTCTGTCAACAATGGTAAAGGCAAACGGTTTCATTGAAATTGAAGAAAAGCTGCAGGGATTAAAAGAGGGGGAAATCGTTGAGGTGAAACTTTTTGATTAAAAAGACAGGGTTGAGGATTCTAGGGTTCAAGGGGTCGAGGGGTAAAGAGTTTTAGGACTGAGTGTGAATTTGAAAGTTTACCGGTCGGCTGTATGCACCAATGGTTGACAAATTTTCAATTTATTAAACCCTGGAACCCCTGGCCCCTTAAAAAAACTATGAAGCGCAATTTATACATCGACAACATGGACCTTGATGAGGCCCTGAAACTCTGGGAGCATAAACTTTCAGTGACAGGATGTCTCAATGCAATAGGGTCTGAGATCATTCCCGTTGACCTGGCCTTGAGCCGGATAACAGCTGAACCGGTGTTTGCCAGGCTCTCCTCCCCTTTCTATAATGCCGCAGCTATGGACGGCATCGGCGTTCGATTCCAGGATACCATAGGCGCCAGCGAGACAAAACCGGTCAGGCTTACCCAGCACTCCCAATTTGAATGGGTGAACACCGGTAATGTCCTGCCGGAAGGTTTCAATGCCGTGATCATGGTGGAAGATGTCCAGCCCGTCGACGGCGATACGGTAGAAATCATTGCTCCGGTGACTCCCTGGAAACATGTACGCACCATTGGCGAAGACATTGTCAGCACCGAGCTTATCCTGGCCGAGGGGCACAGAATCCGTCCGATTGATCTGGGTGCCATGCTTGCAACCGGTCTCACGGATGTCAAGGTCCATAAAATCCCCACAGCTATTGTCATCCCGACCGGGGGTGAACTGGTACAGCCCGGTGGGCCTTTGAAACCGGGCAACATCATAGAGTTCAACAGCCGTGTCCTGACCGGTCACCTTACCGAATGGGGGTTGGCTGCTGAACGGAGTCCCATTGTCGCCGACAAACCTGATGAGTTAAGAAAAGCCATCAGCGAAGCTGTCGAACAATATGATTTCATCATTGTAAATGCCGGGGCATCAGCAGGCTCCAGAGACCATACTGCTGGAGTTATCAGCGAACTCGGAGAAGTCGTGCTCCACGGGGTCAATATAAAACCGGGGAAGCCGGTTATACTAGGTATTGTTAACGGAAAACCTGTAATAGGTCTGCCTGGATATACAGTCTCCGCAGTCATTACCTTAAATCTATTTGTCAGACCTCTGGCGGATTCCCTCCTTGGAACACAGACCCCTCCTGCCCGATTCCTCGAAGCAACCCTCGCCCGGCCACTGTCATCCAAATTAGGAGCAGAAGAATTTATCAGGGTCAAACTGGGACAGGTTGGTGACTCCATGATGGCAACACCGGCCAGCCGCGGTGCGGGTGCGGTCATGTCCCTGGTCCAGGCAGAGGGTTTTCTTAGAGTGCCGGCCAACAGTGAGGGTTTGGCCGCCGGAGAAACTGTCCGCATCGAACTTTTGCGTGATGAAGATGAAATCAAAAACACCCTGGTTTTTATCGGCAGCCATGACAATATTCTCGATGTCCTGGCGAATCTCCTGCATCAGCAGCGTCCGATCTGCCGCCTTTCCTCGGCCCACGTAGGCAGCATGGGGGGCATAATAGCTGTTAAACGGGGAGAAGCGCATTTTGCCGGGACACACCTGCTGGATGAAAAAACCGGAGAATATAACGTTTCTTTTATACAAAAATTCCTGCCTGCTTTGCCCCTGCAGCTGATCAACCTGACTTACCGGGAACAGGGACTCCTTGTCCCAAGGGGCAATCCCCTCAATATCAAGGATTTCGGGGACCTGGTCCGCAGGGAGGTCCGCTTCATCAACCGGCAGCGGGGCGCCGGCACCAGGCTTCTTACCGACATGTACCTGAACAGGCTGGGCATCTCTCCGGAACAGGTTAACGGCTATGATCGGGAGGAATATACCCATATGAACATAGCCTCGGCCGTTGCCAGCAATAATGCAGATACCGGGCTGGCAATCAGGGCTGCCGCCGTGGCGCTTGATCTGGATTTCATCCCGGTAGCCCAGGAACGCTATGACCTGATCCTGCCGAAAGCATTTCTGAACGACCCCAAGGTAATTGCCCTGCTTTCAACCATCAGGGAAAACGAAGAATTCCGCCGGATAGTTGAAGACCTCGGCGGCTATGACCTGCGGGACTGCGGCAGGATCATGTACGAACAATAATAAGGTATTATTGAATATTTTTTTATCTGTAATAAAAAAATCTCCCTGATTATTGAAAAACCATCAACCTGACCCGAAGTATTCATCCGGGAGGCAAAATATTTGTTTTCTTGAAAATTTATTTTGCAAATCCTGAATTTCCACAAGGGATCATGTCTTCTTTTTGACGGTGTTTAAGGAAACATGTTATATTCTAAAACAGTTACGGATGAAATAAATAACCTATAAGGAAATCCTGAATGCTGCTAACAAGCAAAGGTCCTGAATGCAATCCCTTGACACTTGCATTTTCCGGTGACAACCTTAGTCTTGAATCACTGTTCCTTGAAGAATATTACAACAGTTCATTAAAAACAGTCCGGATTTCCCTGATTATTGCTTGTATTCTTTACGGAAGTTACGGGGTCCTCGATGCGCTGATTTTGCTGGAATCAAGAAATGTCGTCTGGCTCATCCGCTTCGGGGTTGCTGTTCCTACTATCTTTTTAGGTTTCTTGTTTTCATTTTCAACTTATTTTAAGAAATTCTGGCAGGAAACCCTTGCCATCTGCGTCCTGGTCGCCGGACTCAGTGTAGTGGCCATGATCATTTTTGCCAAATCAACAATTATCTTTTTATTTTATGCTGGTCTGATTCTAGTCATCATGTACTGCTACACCTTCCTTAAAATGCGTTTTATTGGGGCAACAGCTACCTGTAGTACCATTATTCTCTGCTATAATATAGCAGCTATCTGGCTTGTTAATACACCACTCCATATTCTCATCAACAATAATTTCTTCCTTCTTGGTGCAAACTTCATCGGTATGTTTGCTTCCTACACAGCCGAATATCAGGCCCGTAAAAACTTCTACCTTTTTATACTTCTGGAAAGTGAAAAAGGGCGGGTAAAAAAAATAAACAGAAAGCTAAAAAATAAAATCCGGGAACTACGTGAGGCTTCCGAAAAAATCAAAACATTAAAGGGTCTTATACCTATCTGTTCGTACTGCAAAAAAATAAGGGACGACAAAGGATACTGGAATCAGATTGATGTCTATATCAGCCAACATTCAGATGCAGAATTCAGCCATGGTGTCTGTATGGAGTGCATGAGAAAGTATTTTCCTGAAATGTACGAAAAATCAGCCGTTGCAGAAAAACCTTCGAAGGATTCGAAACAAAGCCCAATCAATTAATTCGTTTCAATCGTTCTCTTTTTACAGGTTAAGTATTAGTATCATGCTTGCATTTCTAACAACAGGAGCCATACTGGGTCTCTCGGCCGGATTTGCTCCGGGATCCTTACTGGCCCTCGTTATTTCCGAAACACTTCAGCATGATGTGAAGGCGGGAATCAAAGTCGCTCTTGCTCCAATCCTGACAGATCTGCCGATAATAATACTCACCCTCTTTATTCTTGCAAAACTGTCAAGCTTTCATTTTGTCCTGGGTATCATTTCAATAACCGGCGCCTGCTTCATATGCTACCTGGGAATCGCTAACTTAAAGACCAGGGGCATGGACCTCCGGGAAAATCCCGGCACGAGACAATCACTGCAAAAAGGCTTCCTGGCTAACGCCTTAAGCCCCCATCCTTATCTTTTCTGGTTGACCGTGGGCGGACCTACAACCATCAAGGCTATGGATGTGGGTCTGTTTGCGGCAATTGGTTTTATTCTCTGTTTTTATCTGTTGCTTGTAGGATCCAAAATCTTTCTGGCGGTGCTGACGAACAGATCACGTAATTTTCTGGAGGGAAAGGCTTATGTTTTCACCATGCGCCTGTTGGGAACAGTTTTAATTATCCTGGCAATTCTTCTCCTCCGGGATGCGCTGCAATTGCTACTGGTTTCCTGAGTTTTTTGCACCTCTGTCAATACCATTCTATCTCCTGTGGATTATAGGAGATACAGACCTCCCTGCCGGGATACAATTTAAGCACCTCTACTTTCTCACTCAGCATACGAATGGTGATGACCAGTTCCGCTACTTTAATTGCCACCTGAACCATTTCATCGTTCTTCTCAAGAAACAGCCTGCTGACAATTCCGTTCAGCATATTGGTATTCCACTTCAAGAGAGGATCTTTACCAGGCAGGGTTATTTTCAATCTGGAAGGATCAAGGACTGCCACCTGTTTTTCTTCCTCGGGTTTGGGCGCTTCAAGAAGCTGCCCATCCTCTAATTCTTTCTGGAGAAGATTCCTCTGACCGATTCGCCAGGGGCCATAGACAGCACAGCCGAGACCGGCATTAAAAATTCTACCGTACAGCATATGCAGCACCGAGTCGCAGGTCTCATAGAGCCACTGCCAGTCATGGGTTGCCACTACAATGGTGGTGCCCCATTCCTCCCTGGCTCTAAGCGATGCTTCTCTTATCAGGCGGGCACTGTGCGCATCAACACTGGCTGTCGGTTCGTCCAGCAGCAGCACTTCCGGCTTAAGGACCAACCGGGCGGCAAGGGCTACACGCTGGGCCTCTCCACCTGAAAGGGCCGACCATCTCCGCCGCGCAAAACTATCGGGTGAGAGTCCGACCTGTTCCAGAGATTCATGGACACGGTTTTTAATGTCCCTGGTATCACCCCTGATCTTCAATCCATAGGAAACATTGTCGAAAACAGATCTGTGCAAAAGGAACGGCGCCTGGGTGAGCAGTGTTACCTTGAATCGCACCTTATCGGAAAAGGGCAAGGCTTTTTTGCCGTTAAATAGAATCTCACCATAGGTCGGTTCTTCCATGAAGCCGAGAAGTTTGAGAAAGGTGGACTTGCCGCTGCCGTTCGGCCCGGCAAGACCTGTAATGGAACCGGATGGGATTGCAATGTCTTCAACGGAAAGGACCTGCGTGTCGCCGTAAAAATGATCTATATCCCGGATCTGATACATCGCCATTTCAGACCCTCCGGCGCAGCCCTGCCAGGGTAATGTTGACCGTCAGGGCTATCAGGAGCAGGACAAGCCCCAGGGCTATTCCCGTGCCGAACTCCCCCTTGCTGGTTTCCAGCGCAATAGCCGTGGTGATCGTCCTGGTATGCCATTTGATATTACCGCCGACCATCAGGGAGATGCCCACTTCAGTCAGAACCCTGCCGGCTCCGGTCACTGCGGCGGCGAGAATTCCCAGCCGAACCTCCCAGAGGGTGCTCATTGCTATCTGACGCCTGTTTGCCCCCAGCGACATGAGAGTCAGGTGCAGATTTCTATCAACAGCCTCAACCGCGGTAGCCGTCAAGGAAATAATTATGGGAAGGGACAGAATTGCCTGGCCTATGGCAATGCCCGGTATTGAAAAAAGCAGGCCAGCCTCTCCCAGCGGCCCCTTCCTTGTAAGAAAGGCATAAAGCACCAGGCCGATTAAGACGGTCGGCAATGCCAACAACGTATCGACAATAGTACGGATTTGTTTTTTCAACCTGAAATCAAAATAACCGAGAAGGTAGCCCAGCGGGATGCCGAGCAAAAGGCTTGCCGCCAGTGCCAGCCCCGAAGCACGGAGAGTGGCACTTATAGATGAGAAGGTTGCAGGGTCACGATTGATAAGAAGCGTTATGGCCTGAATAAAACCCTCTTGAATAAAATCCATCCCTGTTACCGGTTCGCATTAGGTGTAAAAAGCTGTTTATTGAGCAGTCTGAACTCTCCAATCAATCGCTGGGCCTCTTCTCCTGTCAACCAGGCTGAGAGAGCCTGTGCCTTGTCAAATTTGACATTTGTGCAGTGCTTGGGATTGACCGGAATGACGCTGTACTGGTTCAGCAGTATTTTATCACCTTCAACAAGAATGACAAGTGGTGGCTTTCCGGCCGCATATGATTCATACTTTATATAAGTACCCCGGTCGGTCAGGGTATATCCTTTGAGTTACGATGTTACATTTATGGTTGCAAGCATCCCCTGGCCGCTCTGCCTGTACCACGTTTCCTTCTCCGGGAGCGGCATATCCGCAAGTTGCCACAGGGCAAGTTCCTTTTTATTGGTGCCGGAATTATCCCCCCGGCTGACAAAAATACCAGAGGAAGATTTTATTGTCTGAAGTGCTTCGCTGACTCCCTTGCCTTTGATGTTTGCAGGGTCTTCGGACGGTCCGATCAGGACAAAGTCATTATACATGACTTCCTTCCGGTCAACACCGAATCCCTTGTCAACAAACGCCCTTTCAGCCTGAGGTGAATGCACCATGAGTACGTCAACATCGCAATTTTCACCAATTTTCAGGGCTTTGCCCGTACCGGTCGAGGTCCAGTTGATTTTTATGCCGGTCGCGGCTGTAAACGACGGCATCAGATAGTCAAGCAGTCCCGTGTTGTCCGTACTTGTAGTCGTCGCCATCAGCAAAGTATCGTCCGCGGCATACCCGCCGGTAGTATTCAGCATGAAAATAAGCACAAAGATGAATACGATTTTTTTAAATCTAAACAAACTAATGGACCATTTTGTCTTCATTTCTCCCATCATTCAGCAAATGTTTAGATAAATTTTAGCATCTCATCCTACCCGGAGCATCTTTAACAAGGGACTGATAGTCAAGCCCTGGACAAGAATTGAAAAAACCACAACCCCGTAAGTAACTGCCAGAATAACATCCCTCTCTGTCCCGGCAGGCAAGGACAGTGCCAGGGCCATGGAAATACCGCCCCGCAAGCCTGTCCAGGTAAGAATTTTGACCACATGGGGGCTGAAGGATCTAAACCGTTTCAGCATGAGGATCGGGACAGAAACACTTACCAAACGGGCTGAAAGTACTATAATGATACCAAGGAAAGCACCGGTTAAGCTCAACCATGTGTAACTTAAAATCATGACCTCCAATCCTATGAGGAGAAAGAGGACCGCATTCAGCACCTCATCGGCAAATTCCCAGAAAGTATCGAGGTTTTGCCGGGTATTCTCAGACATTGCCAGGCTTCGTCCATGATTGCCAATCAGCAGACCCGCCACGACAACGGCAATTGGCGCCGACAGATGCAAACTTTCCGCCAATGCATATCCTCCCGTGACCAG
>JAFDCR010000374.1 GCA_019312685.1 Deltaproteobacteria bacterium
GGTCTTGATAAAGGTTATTGTCAGATATAATTTCATGAACCGCCGGATATAAATTGTATTCAAGAAAGAGTTCGTTCGGTTATGGTATTCCATACCGGACGAATGATGACGCAGAAGACAGTTAATATCCGGCGGTTCATTGACTTTTTGGGTATCGTGCTTACTCTAAATAGCAATTATGGAAAAGAATCCCGAAAAAAAGAAAAGCGAACATCCACTGATTGTTCTTATTGTTTTTTTTCTGCTCCTTATCCCCATATTGATTCTTTTTGGCGGCAAACCCTATACCTGACAGGTAGCTCGGCCTTTGCCCCAGGTAGGAGCGGACCAAACTCCAATTACACCAAAGTAGTTTTTGGTGACTAAGCTGACGTACATCCCCGTGGGAGAATAATTATGTTAAGTGCCTGTAAGAAACATCTTGATGAAAAACACTACTGTCCCCATTGCAAGGAACTGATGTCCTGCTGCTCCACTCCACCGATCCATGTAGGTGACGGATTGGGTTGGGGCACCGAGGTTTACTTTATCTGCCTCAATGATGATTGCCGCCTCTATAAGGACGGCTGGAATTATATCGAAGAGAAGTTCGGCCACATTGCTTCCTATCGTTATATGCTTTTACCGGGTAACACTGAAGGCACCCCTATGATGGTCGGCAGCAAGGATGCCTTCAAGGGATGTATCATTGACCCTGAAAGCATCAAGCTGCAGGATGAAAGATATGCCAAAGAGAAAGAGGCTGTAGCCCAGCTTGATACCTGCGTGGCTGATAAAAATCTGGCTCCGGTACTGTTACTGGTCCTGGATGAAGGCGCTGACCGGAAAAACCGCGAACGGGCGGCCGACCTCCTGGTGGAACTGAATGATCTGACCTGTATTGATCCGATACGTAACCATACATTCAGGGACGACAACCTGGCCCACAGGATCAATATGGCCATCAAACAGTTACTAAAAATAAATTTTAAGAAGGAATGCCCCGACTGTTCTGAAATCATCAAGGCCCAGGCAAAAAAATGTCAGCATTGCGGTAAGGAATTTTAATAACCAGTTTTTTAAAATAATCACTTAAGTCTTGATAAAACAAGGGCCATCTATTATAAAAAGTGCCTTGCTATATGGTGAGCGTAGCTCAGCTGGTGGTAGCACCGGGTTGTGGCCTCGGCGGTCGTGGGTTCAAGTCCCATCGCTCACCCCAGAAACCGCAAAGGCTTCAGCGTTAATCCGCTGAAGCCTTTTTTTATTATAAAGTAATATCTTTGCTTAATGTTATACTACCCGGACTTCAATAACTGAATCACAAAATTATAATGTTTATAACCCCAGGGCTGCTGCTGCCGTCTCGAAGTCCTGCGACTTGACATAAACGATATAGCCGAAGCTTCCCTTGCCGTCCGTAACACCGCTTGCTGAATAGACATTGACATCAGCCTCGTATATTTTTCTGTGGATCTCAGCCAGCGCCCCGAGTTCATCGTCGCCCTGGACCAGAAATGCCTTATGGGGGCCGTCCAGCGCCAGGCCGATCTTGGCCGCCTCATGTTTCAATTGGGCGGAATCTTCCGGAAAAATGGTTAACTGGGTAACAGTCGGGCCGACAGGAACGGCTGTAAACGCAAGCAGGTTGATGCCAACTCCTGCAAGCTGCGAAAGAAACTTATAGGCTTCACCGGGCTGGTCTGCAACAGTTGTATGGTAATATTCAATTTTTGTAATCTTAAGTTCCATAGGTTTTTATCCTCCTCTTTACAATAACCGGAAAATGAATTTATTTAATTATACCCGATATATAAAATTTTGTTATTAATTTCCTGTCAACAGACAATATCCCAAGAATGAAAATTCACTCCGGCTCATCATCCTGATCGGCATTTTCGCCAAATTTCCAGGGATGACCGGAATAGAGATTCCTGAAAATGAATACCAGCCAGGCGCACATCCATAAAACCGCTCCCAGCCTCCAGTCCAAAAACGGAACACCCAGCAGGATAACCAGCAGAAAAACAGCTGAAATTTTTCTTATTGTCTTAGACATAGAGATGTTTTCCAGGTTGTAAAAATTTAACTCAACAAAAAATCAATTTGGAAAATTGCTAAAACTTGTTGTGGCTCCTGTTATCAAGATATACTTTATTATTTACCCGGTAACAAATTCGATAATGGATTATTCCCGAAAAATTTTTCAAAAAATAAAATGGACCATGGCGCAAAAATAGAGTCCGTTATCAAAGACTTTGTGATGCAGTCTCCTCTCAATGATATGGGCCTGCAGAAAAGGGAAAAGATTTTTACCACCCCCCTTGTGGGCTTTTCCGGTGGAGCAGATTCTCTTTACAGTGAGTACAAATCACATATCGGCAGCTTTTATTATGCCCCTCTGGAACTGTTTGAAAAATCCTTTCAGGATATGAAGCTGACTGCTGAAGATATTACGGTTGTCAGCTGGATAATTCCTTCAACAGAAGCCACACGCAAGGAACAGGGAGGCCGGATCAGGTACCCGTCCGAACGATGGGCCAGGACACGGGATCTTGGGGAAAAATTTAACAATGCCATCAGAACACACGTTGTTGAGCAATTCAAGTCTCAGGGGATCAATGCTGTTGCCCCGCTGCTTGCGCCGCACTGGTCCCGGTACAGTGATGGCCCCTATGCACCGTGTTCGAACTGGTCCGAACGCCATGCTGCCTATGCAGCGGGCCTGGGAACATTCGGGCTGTGCGACGGTTTAATCACCCCGGTCGGCAAAGCGGTACGGATCGGCTCCGTCATAGCTGCAATACGGATTCCTCCCAGCCCCAGACCCTATAGTGACCACCATGCCTACTGTCTGCATTTTACCGAAAATACCTGCAGGAAATGTTTACCGCGCTGTCCGGTTAAAGCCCTCAGTAAGGAGGGACACGACAAGAAACGCTGCATGCAGTACACAGAGCATAGTATGAACAGGTATATCAGGAAGGAATACGGCTTTGAAACATATGCCTGCGGATTATGCCAGGCCGATGTGCCGTGTACAGACAAAATCCCAACAATTGAAGATGTCTGAAATAGGACAAAATCTCTCAAGGAACCATCGTGACCATTAACCTTAGAAATAATCCACTGAGCAATTTCACTCTCGGCTTCCTGTACCCTTTCAGGGCAGGCAGATTCATCAAAAGTCACCCAATGCTTCTAAAGTTCATCATAATCCCTTTTCTGATAAATCTTGTGGTCTTCAGTGGTGCGGTTTATTGGGGCTTTGCCTTCTTTAATGCAATAGTCGTAAACTACATTCCTCAGGGCGATGCCTGGTATTGGGCCATACTCACCTACTTCATCTGGACTGCAGCCGTCCTTATAACCATGGTCCTGGTCTTTTTCAGCTTCACGGTGATCGGGGCCATTATTGCATCACCCTTTAATGACATCCTCTCTGAAAAAACAGAAGAACTTCTGACAGGGATCCCCAATGAGGAACCATTTGTCTTCAAGGTTTTTCTCAAAGATGCCAGACAGACGGTATTGGATGAGACAAAAAAAATCGTTATATTCCTGATTCTAATGCTTCTTCTACTTCCCCTGAATCTCTTACCCGGCGGCTCCCTGCCCTATTCAGTTCTTACGGTGCTGCTGACGGTTTTTTTTCTGGTGGTGGAGTATACCGGATATGTATTTTACAGAAAACACCTGACCTTCAGGGATCAGCGGCGCTTCATTTTTTCGCGAAAATTTCTTCTGTTTGGATTCGGGACAGGAGTGATGGCTGTTCTGGCAGTCCCCTTCCTACAGTTTCTCTGCATTCCTTTAGGGGTTGTAGGGGCTACTCAGCTTTGGCATGATCTATCACGTCTTGATGAGAGCAGCCCAACAGCCTAGTTGACAAAAATGAAAATACAGGCAGGAGGCCTACAGCCCCAAAAATAAAGAGGGGCATCTGGTAAATGCCCCTCTTCACAATGTTAAAGGTAAATAACCGGGTCTTTCGGAAGGGTTCTTCTCTGCACCCTAAATTTTCGCTAATAGTCTACAGTAAAAGTAAGATCCTTACTATAAGTGCCTGCGGGGACATCCTGAAGAACCGGTATTCGACCGTAGATGTTTATTGTAAATTCGCTGTTGTCAGTGGTGCCTGCCCCGCCGAAAGGATCATAACCAGGCGTCGTGTTCGGATAGACGGTTCCGCCGGCAGAGTCGTAATAGAGTTCAAAAGGCAGCAAATTTGTACCATCGATCATTTCTCTAACTCCAGCTCCGCCGGATATGTAGGTTTCAAAGGTTGAGTTCTTTGTGCAGCGCATTGTGACAGAACCGGTTGCGTCGGTGGGAGTGGTGTCTTCTGTCGGGTCGTAGTTCCCAAAAGCAACATCAGTTACGCCGGTTATCTTGCATTTGTTGACCAC
>JAFDCR010000375.1 GCA_019312685.1 Deltaproteobacteria bacterium
CAGCAGTGTAACGGCGAGTGAACGGCTGCCTTTTCTTTCGCCGCTTCGCTGCTGGTTCGTTTCTTTATGCAAGTTGTCTGTCAATCATCAGGTTGTATCGTTACCTGATAATCGTCGTCACGTTTCGTATGACGACAAAATGAACGTAAAAAAAATGTGCCTGTTTACAATTCACAGGTAGTTGTATATCTCTGTGTTGTTTGTACAGTGCAACCAATATAAAAGGCGCCCCCAAAAATAATCCTGAAGTCGTTTCAACACTCACAATCCCTGTCATTCGGAGTCTCGCTTTGCTCGCTTACCTCGAACGCAACAACCGTGTCATTTCGAACGAATGTGAGAAATCTTATAAAAACTGCAAACTTCTTAAGAAAGATCTCTCCGGCCTGAAGGCCGTTCGAGATGACAATCAGCGTTCAGCTATCAGTTCTCAGCTTTCAGCTTTTATTCTGCTTCCCTATTGCCTATATTTCCCGTCTTCCATCCCAGTTTTTTTACTTCCCCTCGACTCCTCGACCCCTTGTGTCAATCGTCAGCAGTTTCGTATGCTGACAACCCTTGAACCCTTTCCTTTATATGACAGGGCGAGATGTGACGGCCGTTCGAGATGATAGACGCTGAAAAAAGTTTCAGTGTATAGATAAATTTTCAATTTTCAATTTTTCTGGCCCTTTGAATCCTTGAATCCTTTAACTGCCGTCCCGGTTCAATTCGATATACTGAAGATTCTGCAGCCTGTGATAGAGTCCTTTTCGGACCATGAGGTCTTCATGGGTGCCTTCTTCAATGATCCTGCCCGAGTCCATGACAATTATTCTATCCGCCCTTCTGATGGTTGAAAGCCGATGGGCGATGACAATGCTTGTCCTCTGTGCCAATGTTGCGGCAACAGCCTTTTCTACAAGTATTTCAGTCTCAGAGTCAACATTGGCCGTGGCTTCATCCAGAACCAGAATTTTCGGATTGCGGGCCATAACCCTGGCCATGGCCAGAAGCTGGCGCTGTCCGGCAGACAGGTCAATATTTCCCTCACCTATCCTGGTATGGACTCCTTCCGGCAGTCGGTTGACAAATTCAATAAGCTGTGCCTGCGTGAGAATACGTTCAAGGTCGGATTCATTCATTTCACTGTCAAGGAGTATATTCTTCCTGATACTGCCCGGGACAAGATAAATCTCCTGCATGACCAACCCGACAGTTTTGCGCAGCCATTTCGGGTCAAGCTCTCTAATATCATTGCCGTCAAGCAGAATAGTGCCGTGATCCGGGTCATACAGCCGCTCCAGCAGGTTTACCAGAGTGGATTTTCCTGATCCAGTTGCGCCTACTATGGCCACAGTTTCTCCCTGCTTCACTTTCAGGTTCAAATTATGAATGACCGGATTGGCTGAATCGTAACCAAAAGTCACTGTTCTAAACTCAATAATACCCTCTACTGTTTCTAGCCCAAGGGGTTTCCTTGCGACCAGCAGTTGGCTTTTTGTATCCAGGAGCTGGAAAATCCTTTCAGCTGAAGCCATTGCTGACTGCACAATGGAGTATTTCTGGGCCAGTTCCCTCAATGGCTGAAAGAAAAGCCGCATGTAGGAAAGGAAGGCCACAAGTATACCGATGGTCATCTGCCCCTTCAGGATCTGCACACCCCCATACCAGATAATGATGGCTGTGGCCGAGGAAGAGATAACTTCCAGCAGGGGCATAAAAATCCCGAAAATTTTTATCTGGTGCATGGCCGACTGGAAATAGTCATGGTTGAGCCGGGCAAAGTTTTCCTCGGCAGTCCCCTCTCTCTGAAACATCTGGATAAGGCTTATCCCGGAGATCGCCTCCTGCAGGTAAGCATTTATTTTTGCCAGGTTGGTTCGTATCTCCCTGAAGGCATTCCGCGCCACCCTGCTGAACCAGATGGTTATTATAAGAATTACCGGCAGGAGCAGGCTCATCATCAGCGCCAGACGCCAGTTCAGCCAGAAAAGCAATATCAGAATACCCAATATGCGGACTGCATCATTGAAAAGGGTGACGATCACCGAGGTGAACATCTCATGCATGTTCTGAACATCGTTGGTCAGTCGCGTAACAAGCTTACCGCTGGGATTTTCATGAAAAAATGCCAGGTCAAGTTCCAGCAAATGGCTGTAGATGTGCTGACGCAGCCTGTGCATGATATTCTGTCCTGTCCATTCAAGAACCGTGACCTGGAAATAATTGGCCGCAAATCCTGCAATAATGACGATTCCGAATACCATCGCCAGCATTGCCAACCCTGAAAATCTTTCCGGTAGAGGAATTGTTTCATTAATAATATAGTTGTCCACAGCCAGCCTGAGAAGGTAGGGAAGCAGAAGACTGGTGCCGATAATAAAAAATGACAGAAAAACAGCCAGGGCGACACCGCTCCAGTATGTTGAAGTATAACCGAGGATGCGCCGCCAGAGTCTGACATCAGCGACCTCTCCCAGTTTATCTTCCTCAAAATAACCGTAGCCGTATTGCATTATATTAGGATTCCAGGGTTTAAGGATTCAAGGGTTCGAGGTTCGAGGTTCGAGGTTCGAGGTTCGAGGTTCGAGGTTCGAGGTTCGAGGTTCGAAAAAGAGTTTAAAAATCCGTGGGTGGAAAACCAACTGATATTTATAGAAAAATTGTACATATGATTAAACTTGATAATATGTTTTTTAAAACGCCTTAGCATCTTTAGCTCCCTCAATTCTGTAGCTTGTTTAAAGCAGTATTTTTCACCCTTGGCCCCTTGACTCCTTGACCCCTTTTCTAATCTTTTCACCCTTGCCCCCTCTCCCTGCTCGTCTGGTACTCATATATGGTGGCGTAGAATTTATTTTCCCGCAGCAGATACTTATGCTCACCCTGGGAAACCACCTTTCCTTTTTCCATAACGATCAGATGATCTGCTTGGGCCAGCGGGGCAAGGCGGTGTGAAACTATTATACATATCCTGCCCCTGGTAAAAGGACGTATGGAGTTGATAATTTCATGCTCAGTCTCGATATCCACGGCTGACAACCCGTCATCAATTATAATAACCGGTCTGTCCGAAAGAAGTGCCCTGGCAAGGGCTATGCGCTGCCGCTGTCCCCCGGAAAGCTTCACCCCTTTTTCACCAATCCTCGTGTCATACCCTTGCGGTAAGGCTTCAATTTCCGCATGGATTGCCGCTGCCTTGGCTACTGCGACAATTTCTTCCATGGATGCGTCCGGGTTACCCATTGTAATATTGTTTTTGACGGTATTTGAAAAAACAGTGATATCCTGGGGGACCAATGCTATTTTCTTACGCACCTCGGTCAATTCAAGGGTATTAACATCAATTCCGTTCCAGAACACAGTATCATCCGCAACCGGATACAGTCTGGCCAAGAGATGGCACAGGGTCGTTTTACCCGATCCGATTTTCCCCACAATACCGAGAATCCCCTGTCGTATTTGAAGGGATATATCCTGGAGGGTCGGTTCATGCTGTCCCTGATATGAAAAAGAAAGACATGCAACTGTAATGGTGTTTATCTTCTCAGGTACTGCCTCAGAAGATGAGGGAACCGCAAAAACCGGCCTTTCTTCAAGAATGCTCTGGATGCGGTGTAATGATGTGACTCCCCGCTGGAAAAGGTTGGTCACCCAGCCCAAGGCCATCATCGGCCATGTCAGCATAAAGAGATAGGAGGTAAAGGCAACAAAATCTCCTATGGAGATAGTTCCCTGAATAGTTAAGCGGCCGCCGAACAAAATGACCAGAAGCATACTGGTATTCGCTATCAGTCCCGACACAGGAAAAAGCGTCCCCTGTACCCGGGCAAGACGGAGGTTATCCAGGACATATTCCTTCCCCATGGAATCAAACCTATGCGTCTGGTTCTCTTCCAGGGTGTAAGCCTTGATCATTGTGATGGAATTTATGGATGTCCTGGCAAATTCCGTAAGTCTGGAGAACTGTTCCTGCACCTTTCTGAAATACCTGTGAAGCCTTCGGGAAAGAATACGCGTCAAGAGTGCCAGAAGAGGCATCGGAACTATTGCGATCAATGTTAACAGCGGATGGATATAGGCCATAAAGGAAAGTGCGGCGATCGAAAGTACCAGGGCATCGGCAAATGCAACCAGCCCCATGCCGCCGGCAAGTTGAACAGCTGCCAGGTCGTTGGTAGCCAGCGCCATTATCTCACCGGTGGTCTTTCGCTGGAAAAAAATACGGTCCAGGGTCAGCAGATGCGAAAAGAGCCAGTTACGGAAATCCTTTTCAAGATGGCGGGAAAATCCGAGAATCATATAACGCCAGCCGAAACGGAAAACTGCAATACATAAAGCCAGACCAAAGATCATAATGCCGTAACGCAGGAGTCCTGCCTGATCGACCTTGACATTCTGGAGACCGTCAACAGCATGCTTGATGATCCTTGGAATAACCAACTGCAGGCCGTTTACCGCCAGCAGGGATAAAAAACCTATAATCAAACGCAACCGATACTGTCTGAAAAACGGAAACACCAAGCGGGCAGCCTGCCAGGAATGGTCAAATCCCTTACCTGTTTTCGGCTCTCCCTGTGTCAGTCGCATTTTCAATTCCTGTGCAATTTCGGATAGCGGGGAATGATCTTCTTTCTGTTAGCCGGCTTTTCGTACTTCTCTGCCGGATAACCAAGTGCGATAACCGCAAATATTGTTTCATTGTCCGGAATGTCCAGCAGCGACCTTATCTTCCTGTCCCGTTTAATGGCATCCACCGCAAATCCTATCATGCATGTACCCAGACCAAGACTATGAGCCGCAAGCATGATATTCTGGCTTGCCAGGAGCGCATCCTCCATGGGTGTACTCGCCTCTTTTCCCCCCCCCACCAGAATGACTGCTGCCGCCCCATGAAACAAGGTATCTTTACCATCCTCCTTCCAGAGCAGCAGCCCTTCCTGGACTGTTGCAAAATGGCGGCGATAATAGTTTCCCAGAGCATCTCCACTGAAATATCTGCTGAAGAGCCTGAGCCAGGATTTTTCCGCCAGCCTGTTCAATCTGGCAAAGAACCTGGCAATATGTTCCCCAAGGATAACCACTTCCAGCCGTTTGGCAAGAACCGTGAATGTCCACATCTGGCAATTCGTACCTGATGGTGCAGTTGTTCCCGTCTTGACCAGATCTTCCAGTAATTCAGGCGGAACCTCCCTGTCCGAATAGTTACGGCAGGAACGTCTGGAACGCATCAGCCGGACAAGCTGTTCCGTATCATATTCACCATGGGGAAGCCAGCGGTCATCCACGCCGGTGGAGGACATGGTAAAAGGATGTTCCAATGTTTCCACCCTTATGGCATTCACCGGGCAGACGGCTTCACAGTGGCCGCACCCCATTGAATACGAGCCCGTAACAACAGCCCTTCCCTCCTGCATGGTAATGGTCTTTGCCGGGCAGACTGCA
>JAFDCR010000376.1 GCA_019312685.1 Deltaproteobacteria bacterium
CGGGTGCCGCTACGGCATAGAATAAATAATGTATCATTCTCAGGACTGAACCGGGCCAAAATATCTTTGGCGAAGCTGGTATTCTCCACCATCTCGTATCCCTTTCCCATAAATTTAGTACCTAGTTCTTGAAATGGTATCAGTACGGCGCCTTCCGGGTGCCCAACAAACTGGTATTCTCCTCGCGTACGCACATCAACAACAAACTTGTGAGCCGGATCTTTCTTGATCATGGCATATGCTTCCAAAGGAGTAACTTCCTTACCGGCATGGTCAACTTTAGGTTTCTCATAAATAAAAACAGACTCGGCAGCAACGTTACCGACAATGGACGCTTGCAGGACCAACAAACTGAAAAAAACAATCAGCATTCTCATAACAACCTCCTTTTCACGATCATTAATTTTCAAAATAATCTTATAAAATTCAGATGGCAGACTTTTTCATGAAAAAAATAATAATTTTGAGACAGTAAGATCAACAACAAACAAAAATAGTGACAATTTGCCGCACTTGGTAATGGTGATTGGTTTTTGGACATTAACTTTGGAATATGCCAGAAACTTAACCAAATCATACTGTTGATTGCCGCCATATATCTTCAAATTTAACACATCTTGGCTTTTGAAGATAGCTTGCCAAAATAGAAGGTTTTGGTGCCTTCCCGTTTCCTCTTAGATGTATGTTGTCTATAATTACTTCCTGGAAACTTGTATTTTTATTAACCCAAGAAACAGGAGGTGTCACATGAAAATCTCACAAGCAGTCAAATTCTGTCTGGACTACCACGAAGCAAACTCCCAAAAAAAATACGCTCACCAGTTACCAGTTTATCCTTTATAAACTTCAAAAAGAGTTTGGACAAAGAGACATCAGCTCAATTACCCAAGATGATATTCTGCCCTTTCTTTCCCGCATAACTGACGGCAATAAACAAAATACTAAACGAAACCGCTTCACCACATTATCAGCCTTTTTCAATTTCATCATCAACACCTTTGATCCAGAAATGAAAAATCCCTGTGAGACACCCATAAGCTAAATATGGTGCAATTATAGGGGCGAAAGGGCCTCCGAGGGCAGCAAATGCAGCTATATGAGCAGTACCCACTAAAGCACCTATGGTCGCCCCCTTTGCCGCACCCTTAATATTTCCGATGGCGAATGCCTCAAAATTTGATTCAGGCGCAAACCGTGCAGGAACTATGAGAATTTCGCTCCATTCAAGTCTGGTAATTTCAGCAGGAGGCTCTGGGAGTGAAGCACAAGCACCTAGCGTAATCAGTAGAGAACTCAACAGGAACAGGGAATATTTAGATAATTTTATTAAAATTCTGATAGCCTCATCCATAGGAGTTTCCCCTTTGTAGAGGTAAAAAGACTGAGACCTGTTTAACAAGAAATATAAGTAATTATAAGAGCTTTAAGAGGGTTAAATCAAGTGCCACAATGTCTTAGGAAATTAGCGGCAAGTAAATTGTAGATTGCCACAATAGAAACAATTTTCAGGCAGATGTCTAGTAAAGGTGTATACTGGCTATCTAAATTTATAAAACAAAAAGCCGGAGAGAAATTTTTTATCCCTACTCCGGCTTCGCTTGTATGAATTTATATCTGAAATGTTTTTTTGATAGGCTATTTACTCATAATAAACAACACTCTTGCCAACAATTAACATATTATCCTCGCTATCGTACATTACCAATTCAGATCCAATTCTCATTATTTTCCCATCAGAATGGTAATGAACCTTTTCCTGTCCAACCATAATGATTTTGTCATTGGAATCGTAAACAACTTTTTCACGGCCAATCTCCGTGATTCGACCATTGGAATCATATGAAACCATTTCATCCCCGACCCACAGCGGTCTTCCGCTTGTACCATATTTCATTTTGTTCACCCTCATTACAAATTTAAAAGCCCTAATAGGAACAATAATCAATACGGATAAACTAAACAAGCACTACAATATTATTTGGCAGGGATTTTAAGAAGTTCAGATTGCCAAAATAGAAACTATTTTAGCTCAGATTCAGAGTGAAGGTGGGCGCTGGCAATCTTGATTATGCAGCCAGACCGTTCAGTTTTTCTGTTATATGCCTATTTTAGGTCATCTTCAATTTTTTTTCTAATACAGTAGAGATTAATGGGGCGACGGAGATTGTTCCGACAAGTTCATCTTCGCGGATATAAGGGTAGGTGTCTGTGCCTAACACTCGCTCAATACCGATTTCTACAAACCTCTCTATGGCATTTCCACAGAGAACCAGGTGTGTTGCCATGACCAGTATACTTTTAGCCCCAACATCCAGGCAGCGATGGGCGGTTTGAACAATCGAACTGCCGGTGCGGATCATATCATCAAAAATTATCACGTTTTTGTTCTTCACCACACTGGAAACCTGGTTTACCATGGTTTGATCTTTTGCATAGCGATCCTTGTCAGCTGCGGTATGGGGGCAACCTAGTTTGCTCGCCATACCGGCGACCCACTTGCTGCGACCATAATCTGGCGAAACGAGTACATAATCTTGTAATCCAAGTTCATTTATATACTCGACAAACAGACTCTCAGTCTGGATATGGAAAGTACTTACATTACCGCTATGAGCATGGAGAACTGCTTCTGAGTGCAGATCTACAAAAAAGACATAATCAGGATGAGCTCTAAATATCTGCCGCACCCGAGTTATACCTTTGGGGATATCTCCCGAGTTTGGCTTTGCACGCTCCATAGTCGAATAACCCAGGAAAGGAATCACGACGTTGATCGACCGGGCATTCCAGTACCGACCACCGTCAATAAGGTCAAGCAATTCTTGCTGGGAGGCATCATTATGGGTAGTGCCTATAATAATCAAGTCGCGGCCTGCGATGTCGTTCGGGAATATATGGAAAATTTCACCGTCGGCAAACTGCCCTCTCTTCATTTTCGTAAAGTCTACCCTCAGTTTGGAGCTGAGTTTGACAGCCAAATTTTCCGAGTCCTCATTTGCAATGAGGACTATGTTGTTACGAGAAATCGATTTCAAAACAAGTCCTTTGTTAATCCGAATAAAACTTATTGATAAAGAGATTTTAAACGAAGTTGCTTTAAACTTTTTTCCATTAGAGTAATTTTTTTATAAATCCAAATTTATTGCCAAAATAGTAACTATTTCAGCACAAAATGTAAATTATGATGTGTGGTGGCAATATTTACCATGCAATCGAGCAATTTAGTTTTTAAAGATAGTAGAAGTAGTAAGTTTTACAAATAACCTTCGGTTTATAGACACTCGAAAATATTTGATATGGTTAACTATAAGAAAACTGGTAGAACATTTCTGGAGATATGCCTGAAGGATTGTCTTGTTAAAATTAACCCAAAGGAACCCAATGCATAAAATACAAGAAATCATCGAACAGATTACGAGGCTTGAAAAGGAGTTGGCCCTGGAAATCCAGAAAAAGGAGGCTGAGTTTTATTACCATATAAAAGGGAAAAAAGTCTATTTCGAGGAGACCACTAGAAAATATCACAAAACCATCCTCGTTAGCATCCACAAATATCTCTGGAACGCTTCCATGCTCAATATCCTGACTGTGCCTGTTATATGGCTCTGCTTGGTGCCTGGTGTATTTTTGGATCTAGCAGCTTCAGTTTACCAATTAATATGTTTTCAAGTATACAAAATACCCAAGGTAAAGCGCAGAGACTATATCATTATAGACCGCCATGCCTTAGAATATCTCAATGCGATAGAAAAACTAAACTGCGTTTACTGTGGCTATTTTAATGGTCTAATCGCCTATGTTCAGGAAATTGCAGCACGAACAGAACAGTACTGGTGTCCAATCAAGCATGCCCGTAAGATAAGAACGCTCCACAGTCGCTATAATATGTTTTTTGATTACGGTGATGCAACAACCTATCGGAAAAACATTGAAAAAGTCCGCCGAGATTTTAGCAAACTTTCTTAACCAATGGTCATAAAGAATGGTCTTCTGCAAGACCTGAATAGTAATTGGTTGCCGAAAAAATAAAAATCTGGATGCTTGCCAAAATATTTACTTCATAGAATAGAACTAGGGCTTAGGATATCCAAAGGAGATGTTAATTTCTGAAAGATAATTTAACTCCGGTTTTGATTTACAGATCAACTTCCTCCGAGGCATCCGGGGACTCAACAGCTCTCCATTCCTGGGCCTCGACATCAAAATCAGCAATTTTCTCAAGGGGTGTCTTGAAGTACCTGCCATGTCCTTCGGCAGCAACGGTGCCATCCGCCGCCAGCAGTTCACCGGTGCCCTCGAAAAACCTGCTGCTGCCCTTGGTTATCCGCCCGATTACCCACAGTTTTTCAGCAAGCGGCACAGGCTTTTTGAAACGGACCTGAAGATCAACGGTGACACCCCATACCTCATTGTCGGAATGCATCATGATGGCCCGGCCGATCGCTTCGTCCAGGATTGTCGAGATGATGCCGCCATGCAGGCGGGCTGGATAACTCTGGTGTTCTGCGCGCGGCCTGAAAACCGCCAGGATCTCCTTGTTGTCAAGCTCGTAAAAGGCCGTGTGCAGGCCGAACGGGTTTTTCATGCCGCAGACAAGACACATCTTTGAGTTCGGCTGTTTGCCGGTTATTTTGCGGCACATGTAATTCCTCAGCTTTGGCCATTTTTTTTCTTCAGGGTGCCCCTGATAATATTATTCATATCCTGGATTTCACATACTGTCGGGCAGAGAAGTTCTTTGACATTCTTTCTGAACTGCTTTTTGTCCTTGGGAATATGCGTGCCCAGGACAATTTCAAGCTCAGGATATGTGTCATTTATGACGGCCTGGAATTTTTTCAGAAACGGGCAGAGTGCGACCATGCAGAAAGCAAAATGCAGGGCATCGAGCCGGTATTCCGCCAGGGCCTTTACCCTTTTTATGATTTTTTCCGGGGCTGCAAGGGTGGGACAGCCGGCACAGTTGATGATGCCGATGAGATCAAGTTTTTCCTCATTTTTGTAACGTTCAAAAAAACCTCTTCTTTTTCGCATGTCGCCCAGGCAGACCACTGCTGCGCAGTTTGCTTCCTGGATGCAGTTCGAACAGGTAAGTATTCCAATACGGGCCATTTATACCTCCTTTTGTCTGTTACGGTTCCGTCGTTTTCTGCAGTTCGTCAAGCTCTGTCTGGGCTTTTAATTCATCCTGGTGGACGGCAATGGCATTCTGATGCGCCTGGTCGCCTTCGGGTCCGGCCTTACGTCGGTCGATTTCTTCAAGCTGTTCAACGGTACCATACATCACCAGAACATCGCCGATATATATTTTACTGATTCCCTGGGGTGCCCCGATATACAAACCTCCCTGCCGCTGGATGCCGAGTATGAGAACCCCTTCACGGGAAAGACCTGCATCAATAAGTGTTTTGTTGGCCAGCCAGGAATTGGGTTCCACCTTTATCTCCCAGACGGCAAATTCATTCTGCAGGTGCAGAACAGCTACATAGTCCTGGATTTCTATCCTGGTCCATTTTTTCAGCCCCCAGGCGATCAGACGGTTCAGGTTGCGTTCAACGAAACGGCTGACTGCAATGAGCCATAACAGTCCCAGACAGCCGATAAAAAGCAGAATGTTGCGCAGCCAGTTTTCCGAACCTGTCGTGCTGAGCAGAGAAACAATAACAGTCGCCACCACAGTTGCTATCCCGATATTGCCGAGAAGCATTAGGAGCATGATAATCCTGCGCCGTACCGGATGATTCATGATCAATTCCGCTTCTGTTGTAGTGAAACCTACACCAGCAAAAGCTGAACGGGCCTGGAAACGGGCTGCATCGTGGGAGAGCCCTGTGAAAATCAGGGCCATTGCTGCAATCCTGGTCACCAGGAGGGATAGCATAGCAACGGTAAAAAGGGAGAAAATGGCAATCATGTTAAATTGTTTTCAGGCTGCGGGCAGAAATTATCCCTTTTGGGTCGGCAGAAATTTCACTCAGGACAAGTAAGTCTATTGCCAGTCAGGACAGCTTCAATCAATAATTTAACTTATTACCTGTCAAGAACTTTCGGCCAGTTCCGGTCTGCCTTTTTAATATAACCCGGCCGGTCTTTATTCCAGGTATTCTGGACATCCATGTTGAGGTTCAGGTAAAGCTTGCCATCGACAATCGCCCAGGCATCGGGGTCAATATCGGCCGTGGACCCACGGCTCACGGCATAGGCTCAGTAACCGCCGTACTGCGGCGCATACTTCTCCGGATTTTCCCTGAACATCTTCAGGTGCTGTTCGCTGGCAAAAAGCCATGTGGCATCCTGCCAGTCATGTTGAAATTCCTTCTGCCCTTTAACCGGTTTCCCCTCGGTGAAATAGGCCACCGTATCATAGCCCTTGAGAGCGACGCCTTCTTTATTGATATTAATTGGAGACTTCGGGGCCGAACATGCTATCAGGATTAAGGTCCAGGTGAGGAGTACGCTTGCCAGGGTAAATATAGGTTTTTTCATGATCTCCTCCGGGAATTAATATGAGAGGGATTGCCCCCATACTAACGGTTGGTCTTACTGAAGGTATAGGATTCCACAATATTTTTATCAGTGAAACGGACAACCAGATCCTTGGCGTCCGTTTCCTTGGTGCCCCTGTAACTGTACTTGCCGTAAGTCCAGGTCTCTCGGCCGTTTTCAAGTCCTGTACGCCAGGGTTCTCCGAAAACAGCGCGGATTTCATCCTTGGTGGTTTGCCCGATCCTGATGTTAATAACCTGCTCGTCCGGAAAGTCATAACCGACGTTTATGGGGGCACAGCCGCTGGAAAGAAGGAATAGGGTACCGGTTACAAGCACGGCAGTCAGGTGCAGCATAACTGATAGTTTTTTAAAATAATAACCGTGATAGAGCAATTTCTTCATAATGTGGCCTCAAGCAAAGGTGATTAGATTAATAGGACGTATGAAAATTCTATTAGAGTTTAACCCTGTATGTTTCGGAGATTTCATCAGCACTGGTGACACAGGCATTCAGGTCCTTTAAAATGCCGTCTTCAATTGAATAGATCCAGCCGTGAACCGTTAATTCCTGTCCAGACTCCCAGGCCTTTTGCACAATTGGCGTGTGGCAGACATTGGCCACCTGTTCAATGACGTTCAGTTCACAGAGCAGATTAAGCCTTTCGGTTTCATCGGCGATCGCATCGAGCCTCTCCTGGTGGTGTCGGTAGACATCCATAATATGCCGCAGCCAGGTGTCAATAAGGCCGAAGGTCTTTTTTTCCATGGCCGCCTTTATCCCGCCGCAGCCATAATGGCCGCAGACAATAATATGTTTGACCTTTAGGACATCCACCGCATACTGGATAACGGACAAACAGTTCAGGTCTGTGTGGATCACAACATTGGCGATATTGCGGTGCACGAAGATTTCGCCCGGCAGCAGATCAACAATCTGGTTCGAGGGGACGCGGCTGTCGGAACAGCCTATCCACAGGTATTCCGGGTTCTGCTGCCGAGAAAGTTTTACAAAGAATTCAGGATCGGATTCCTTGATTCTTTCGGCCCAACTTCTATTGCTGTCAAAGAGATTTTTCAGGATTCTCATGTGTTCTGGTTCAAGTGATTATAGGCATGCCGCAACCCTTAGTCTCGGCAGTTTAAATTTTTTCCTTACCTCTTTTTTTATTAAACTTCTTTATCGTATTTGTAGCAAGCAGATAAAAACTTATACCTGCACCGGTGCTCATAAACAGGTAGATTGTCAGCATCCAGCGCCCGGCAAATCCTGTATCTGAAACCAATCTGTTAAACAGAAGATAATCCGGAATATGCTGAACACCATGGATGAATGCTATGAGAAGCAGATCAAGCACCAGCAGAAAAAGTCCCGTTGCAAGAGCGAATAGACCGATAAGCGCTGCAAACTGCCTGTCCTTTTTAAAACTTCTAAGCAAGTGGAATGCGCAGCCGGTAAATACAGAAAAAAAAACGAGAAGGGTAAAAAACTGAAAAGAGTTCAATTGTATTCCACTAATTAATTTTTTTAAGTCAACACAATGGAATAAAATGATGCATTTTCAAAACATTAATTGTAACTTTTAAAATATAATAGTACCCCATAGAACGTCAAATCTTAAATGACAAATATCATTTAGTGTAGAAGGGTTATGAAGAAAATACGCACCTGTGTAACCCCTGTGGGAAAGTTCATCTACGGAGTTCATAAACCTTCCTTTAAGGTCGCCAATATGAGGGAGAATACTTTTCTGCAGTCACTGGGTCTTGATGCTGAAGATAATCCGGTGGAAAATACCGCTAATTTCCCCCCCGGAAATGTTAAAGAACCGCAGGGAGAATGGATTTTCGAAATCCCCAATCCATTTCCCTTCAGGGGCGCAACTTATATTGACCGGAGTTGGGCTGATACCCTGGCGGTTGATCCTGAGGCAATAACCCTGCCGGCAGAGGCTCCCACCTCCATGACGGATTTCCTGAAAAAAATTCTGTCCTGTAAAAGTATTTCCAGAGA
>JAFDCR010000377.1 GCA_019312685.1 Deltaproteobacteria bacterium
GCCATCTGGTCTTGACCGCCAAGGCGCGTCAACTTCCATACAGTCTCAGTGTCCCAGAGCAGTCCATACCGGTCGGCAGCGGTGAAACTCACGCTTACCGTTGCCTGCATGCCTTAGCCCTTTTTCAGGAAGATGAATAAAATTATGGCTTCCGACAGACGCCTCTCCCGATTATTGTTATCAAGCAGCATTACTCTTGGTCTGCTGCCCTTAGGATTTGATCTGCCGATCTGGTTTATCTTCATCTGCCTGGCCGCATTGGTGCTTGGCCTGTTGCTGGACTGGTATTCCAGGATTGCGGCACCGGCCTGGCTTCGGATCCTCCTTTTAGCTGTTGGGCTCAGTGCTGTCCTTGCAGTGAAGGGCGGCGAAAAATGGATGGGGCTGCTGGCTGTTATGCTGAGCCTGAAACCTCTGGAGGGCAACAGTTACAGGCACATGATGAGTGGGGCCATATTTACCTATTTTCTCCTTGCCGCCGGCGTGCTTTTCCATCAGGAATTGAATTTCGGCGTCTATGCCCTGCTGGCTATGTTGTTCAACACCTTTGTCATATTGCGGCTCAATCATAGCCCCGTTCAGGTAATTCCGCAGTTGCGGTTTTTGGGCCGCGTCTTTGTGCTTTCCCTGCCGGTTGCCGTGCTCCTCTTTCTGCTCTTCCCCAGACTCCCCGGGCCTATCTGGGGTTACAGGTTTGAAAATACAGCAGTTACCGGCTTTTCCAACCGGTTGGCCCCGGGTGAATTTGCCCGTCTGGTAAAAGACCACTCCGCAGCTTTCCGGGTCGAATTTACCGACAGCACTCCGGCCAACGAGATACTCTACTGGCGCGGCCTGGTTCTCTGGGAGAACGAGGGACTTCACTGGGAGCAGGGCACCATTATGCCGGCCCGGGACATCAGTCCCCCGAAAGAAGATCTGCTTGAATATACCGTGATTATCGAACCGCATAACAAGCGGTGGCTATTCGGCCTTGATCTGCCGGTCAGGATCTCGGTGCCAGCCAATATTCATATTGACCATACGATAATGACCTTCCAACGGGTTAAGCGCAAACTGCGCTATGCCATGGCTTCGAGCCCCGCTCCCAACCCGGAGCCGTTGTCCGACTGGGAACAGGACATGAGCCTGCAGCTGTCTGACGGTAATCCGAAAGCCCGTGAACTGGCTGCAGACTGGCTGGCAGCGGCCGGTAAACCGGCTGAGCTGATTGCCCTGGGGCTTGAATATTTCCGGCGGAATGATTTTGTCTATACAACTGAGCCCCTGCCATTGATGGGAGAGGAACGGGTGGATGACTTTCTCTTTCGAACCCGGCAGGGCTACTGTGAACATTACGCCGGCGCCTTCGCTTTTCTGATGCGGGCCGCCGGCCTGCCTGCCAGAATAGTAACCGGCTACCAGGGAGGAGAATTCAACACCATCGGGAACTATCTTGTGGTCCGGCAGGCTGATGCCCATGCCTGGACCGAGGTCTGGCTGCCTGAGCAGGGTTGGCAGCGGATCGATCCAACAACGGTTGTTTCGCCGATGCGCCTGACAGAGGGGGTGGAGGCTGCCCTGCCGCCCGAAGAGTGGGTTGGTCTTTCAGGACTCAACCGGTTCCTGAATAGAATGCCCTTTTTTTCCAAGTTAACCATGGGCTGGGATGCCCTGAACACCATCTGGGACAATTGGATCATCAGCTACACACTTGAGCGGCAGCGGATGCTCTTCACTGTTTTCGGGCTGGACCGCAGTTTCCATTTTACTGCTGTCATTGCGCTGATTACTGCCTGCAGCCTGGCCGTTTTGACAGCATTGTTCCTCCAGTACCGGCCGTTTCGCCTGAAACGTAAAACAAGGGAACCAATACGTCAGTCATACCGGCATTTCTGTAAAAAACTGGCCCGCATAGGCCTGCCCAGAAAAGGGTGGCAGGGTCCGCGCCGCTATGCCGAGGAGGTCACCCGGTCCCGGCCGGACCTGGCTAATCCGGTCGATGAAATTACCCAGCTGTATGAAATACTGAGATTCGCCGAAAAAGGCGGAACCGCCGAGGTGAGGAAACTGCGGCAAATGGTAAACATTTTCAAACCGCAGCGCAGGGCTGACAAAACTGTTTAAATATCAATGCCTGCGGCAGGACAGCCTCACCATAATTTGCACCTCCAATTCTAACCGGTTGGAAGATGCTCAAAATGATTAAACAAGATTAAAAAGATAAAAAAGGCATCAGCTATTACTTCTGATTTGCCTTACATTGTTGGTTAAGATGTCCCCCGGACACCTTTATCATTTAAGAATCGTTCGCGGGTGTGTACTGATCGGATCGCATACACCATTACTTACTTAAAAAGGCTGAGTCATAAGTGACCCAGCCTTGTTCTTGATAAAATTTAAAGTAACTTTTTATAATTTTTAAGGTTCTACTTCACAGGCTATGTAATCACATTCAGGATCTTTCACGCATTTTTTGCACAGCGGAGCTTTGGTACAGAGAACTTCGCCTTTATCTGTAAATCCCTGGAAGGTACTTGTACAGATCGCTGTGCACTCTTTATCAATATAACAATCTATCTCCTTGCCTTTGCAATAATTTCTATCCTCATATGAACAAGCAGTTACAGAGCAATCTATCACGTTCTTCTCGGGCTTTTTCTTTCCGCTTAGGTAACCCTTCTTCTTAGAATAATGTATGAAATTTTCTCTGATTCTCTGACATGATGGGTCATCCTTGTAGTTTACACAGTCCTGTGCCTCACAATATGCGATGCATAAGCCGTGTCGAGCACCTTCACCTTCATATTTGGTACATGCTTCTTCTTCTGCCGGGGTCATTCCATCCGGTGTCTGCCCTTGAGCAATACCCCACAAACATAAAGGCAGCATTATTGCCAATAACCAAATTACTTTTTTCATTCTACTCCTCGTCCTAATGAGATAAATAAAAAAACCAAGTCTCTCTATTGCAGACTGGCCGCCCAGTTCAGAGCGATAGTCTCGCCATAGCCACTCGGGAGACATGGCCGTAAATGAAAAAATTTTCTGGAGATTTAGGAGGTTATATGCAAATAATGAACCGCTGTTCAGAAATAAATTTATTACCAATAATTTCAAATTTTTACGCAAGAATTGGGAATGATTGTCATTGCCAGCAGTAAAAAGTTGGGCATTATGACCACTTGTGGCTGGGAGATTCGCCAATAAATTGTTGCTGATAAAAGGATATATCGGACTCAAAAATGGTTGGGGCAGAGCTTTCTTCCAGAGAAAAAATTTTAAGGAAGAAATGTAAGGTAATAAAAACCTAACAAGCTGTTTACAGGGACAGCATGAACCGGCTCACTTTTTGGCCGTGGATATTCAGCCAAGGTCAATTTTGCTGACTGCCTGTCCATTCCAATACTGGACTTTAAATTAAGAATAATTATTATTTAATAAAGGGAAGCAAATTAATTATTGGTTTGTTGTCGGCATTGGAATTAACCCATACTTTAGGTGAATATCATGGCAGTTGTAAGAGATAATAAACATACTGGTTATCATTGGACTCTAGCAGATATTGGTTTTGCTATACTTATGGGAGTGGCGGTACCCTTAGGTATCTGGCTTTTTGGTGGTCTCTTGATAGGACTTATCATGCTGTAAAATGAAAAGCGGCGGTACAATCTTGCATCGAAACAACCTGAAACAACAGGCCTAGTATACCGGTTTGGTTTGTCCCTGAAACGCCTTTAAACTGAATACAGAGAGCTCTCCACTGAACTGCAGACCTGGTCCGTATAACATGCAAGATTTTTTATTTTCATGCTATCGTACGGGTATCCTTGCTCTTTTCCGGAAATATTGTATGAATAGCTTTTAGAGGATGTACCCAGACCCCGAAAGGAGAAAGCCATGATCGAGTTTAAGATTGATGAGGAACGCTGCATCCAGTGCGGTGAATGTGCGGATGATTGTCCGGCAGGAGTCATTACCCTGGATGAGTATCCGAGAATAACCGACGAGGAAGGCTGCTTCCGGTGCCAGCACTGTCTTGCCGTCTGCCCGACAGGCGCTGTTTCCATCCTTGGCATGGATCCCGATGCAAGCATTGAACTGGAAGGAAATATGCCTGATGCTCACAAACTGGAAACACTGATAAAGGGGCGCAGGTCGGTTCGCCGCTACAGTGATAATGACCTCCCCACCGCACTGATCAATGAACTGCTGGATATTGCCTGGCATGCTCCGACAGGCGTCAACGCCCAGTCCGTGCTTTTCACAGTGATCAAAAAAGGTTCAGTCATGCAGAAGCTGCGGGAAGAGGTCATGGCAAAACTGGCAGCACTAAAGGAAGAAGGTAAACTGCCGGAAGGGTTGGCCGGCCAGTATCTTGGTGGAGCGGTCAAGGCATGGCAGGAAAGCGGTGTGGATATCATTTTCAGAGGTGCGCCGCATCTCCTGGTGGCAAGCGCACCGCAGGACGTACCCTGTCCGGTTCAGGACACCCTTATTGCACTGACCACATTTCAGCTGATTGCCCATGCCCGCGGTGTCGGAACGGTCTGGGACGGCATGTTTATGATGGTCTTGTCCGTCATGCCTGAACTGGCTGCTAAACTCGGGGGGATCCCAGAA
>JAFDCR010000378.1 GCA_019312685.1 Deltaproteobacteria bacterium
CAGAAGGTTTTAAAAGGTGTCAATTTAAGTATCCGGCCCGGAATGACTACCGTTATCGGCGGGGCAAGCGGCCAGGGTAAAAGTGTTACGATAAAACTTATTTTGGGACTGATGAAACCTGATTCGGGGCAGGTTCTTGTTGAGGGAAAAGATGTAACAAAGATGGGGGTCAGGGAACTCAGCGAAGTGAGAACAAAATTCGGAGTCGTGTTTCAGGGGGTGGCTCCGTTTGACTCAATGACGGTTTTTGACAATATAGCTCTGCCGCTCAGGGAAAGAACCAATCTCAACAAAGAAGAAATCCGGCAGCGGGTTATGGAGTCACTTGAACAGTTTGGTCTGGCAGGGCATGAAGAAAAATTTCCGGCACAATTAAGTGGCGGTATGCTGAAAAGGGTCGGCATGGCGCGCGCCTTACAGCTTAAACCTAAGATCATGCTGTTTGATGAACCGACCACGGGGCTGGATCCGGCCAAATCACTGGAAATTTACAGGCTGTTTTATAGAATCCAAAGGGAAATGGGATATACAGCAGTTATTGTAAGTCATGATATACCCAAAATATTCAACCTCGCCGATCAGGTAGTAGTAATGCACGAAGGTATAGCCAAGGTATTCAGCAGTTCCGAAGAGATCCAATGGAGCAATGATCCGATAATCAAGGATTTTGTGGAAATGACAATGGGGCATATTTATCAAAGCAGAATGGAAAATGAATGATGAAGAACATTAATACTGAGTTGATCATTGGATTGTTCATGATTGCGGGGTTTCTGGCATTTGGCTATATTTCCCTGCAGATGGGCGAGTTCTCAATTTTTGATCTGGAGAAGAATTATACCCTGGAGGCTGAATTTGACAATGTCTCAGGCTTAAAAGTCGGTGCCGGTATTGAGATCGCCGGAGTAAATGTCGGCAAGGTTGCCAGAATCAACCTGGGCAATAAGGGGCTTGCCAAGGTCACTATGCTTATTGACCAGGATATCAGGATCACTGCCGATGCTATTGCCTCAATCAGGACCCAGGGGCTCATTGGCGACAAGTATATAAAAATTATCCAGGGAGCCGATGAGGAGATGTTGGAAAGGGGAGATTTAATCTTTGATACTGAATCGGCAATAGATTTTGAGGAGCTTGTCAGCAAGTACATATTTGAATCGGATTGATTTTTCAGGAGAGGAATTGAATTTGTTTATGGTAAAAATAAAAAACCTATATCGGATATTTCAGGCAGTTCTTGTTTTACTGCTGCTGCATTCTTATGCATGGGCTGCTGATAGTCCGGGGCAGCCCGCGGATGTAAGCAAAAATAGAACTACTGCAGAAGTTGAAGCCGCCGCAGACATGGAAGATGATGCCTGGGAAAAGGATGATGACTGGGAAGATGAATGGGGAGAAGGAGAAGCAATTGCCGATCCCCTTGAACCCATTAACCGTATCTTTTTTCATTTTAACGATAAACTCTACTACTGGGTTCTGAAACCCGTTGCCAGGGGATATTCTGCTATTGTGCCGGAAGATGTACAGATCGCAGTCAGAAACTTTTTTGATAACCTCAAGTCGCCGACTCGGGCTGTAAACAGTCTGCTGCAGGGAGAGGTTAAAGATTCAGGCGTTGAGGTTGTGCGGTTTGTCCTAAATTCCACGGTCGGCATTTTAGGGTTTGCCGATGTTGCCAAGAATGAAATGGATCTGCATTCAACCAAGGAAGATACCGGGCAGACTCTCGGGTATTACGGCGCTGGGGGTGGATTTTACATTAATTGGCCTTTTCTCGGCCCCTCCAATCTCCGGGACTCTATCGGGTTGGTCGGGGACTCATATCTGCACCCCTTTATTTTTCTGGATGAAGAGTGGGAAATAATTGTAGGGGCCAAGGCTCTTGAAATGGTAAATCATACTGCCTTGACCATGGGAGATTACGAGTTGTTCACGGAAACAGCTTTAGATCCATATGAGGCTGTAAAAGATGCCTATCAGCAGTACAGGAACGGTCTTATAAAAGAATAATTGGAGAAGGAATATCTAAAATATAAAATGTCTAAAGGTATGTTAAGAATGTATAAATTTGGTAAACAGGCAGGTAGATTGTCGATTGCTCTGGTTATGCTGCTTCTGCTTCTGTCAGGAACCGGTTTCATGGCTTCAGCAAATGATGACCCCCTGGTACAGCTGCAGGGGTCTGTAGATGAAATCCTGAAAATACTGCAGTCAAAAGAATTACAGGTTCCCGAGAAAAAGGATGAACGCAAACAAAGGGTTTTGGATGTGGTCAATACCATGTTTGATTTCCGCTCTATGGCAAGAAGCTCCCTGGGGCAGAACTGGAACGGTCTGACCAGTGAAGAGCGGGATCTGTTTGTGGATCTGTTTGCAGACCTCATTGAGCAGCGATATATCGGCAAGATTGATGCGTATAATGACCAAAAGGTGATTTACAAGGAGCAGCGGGTCAGAAACGATAAGGCCAGGGTCTACACAGCTATAGTTGATAAAGACCTGGAGATCCCCATAGACTACAGCTTGCATAAGAGCCAGGGGAAGTGGCTTATCAAGGATATGAAGATTGAAAATGTTAGCCTCATCGCAAATTATCGAAGGGATTTCAACTCCATAATCAGAAAAGAGAAGTTTGCCGGCCTTGTTGAAAAAATCACAGCTCAGCTTGAAAAATCAGAGAAGCAAAACTAGTTTGTAGGATATGAATGAAATTCCCCATTATAGCCTTTGTGATTCCAGCTCGGAAGATATCAGACAGGCCTTTAACTTTCTTTCTAAAGAGGAGGCGGAGGAGCTTTGTTCATACCTCGAACTGAGAGAGTTTGAGGATGATGTTATCGTAATGCAGGAAGGTGCATCTGAAGATTACGTTGGCTTTTTAATTGAAGGTAAGCTGGCTGTCAAAAAGAAAACCGGCTACTGGGATAAGCATATAATAATTGCCATACTTGAAAAGGGTGCCATGGTGGGAGAAGGGGGGTTTATAGACAGCGGGCCCCGTTCCAGCACTATTGTTGCCATGGAACCATCCAGGCTCCTTGCACTTTCAGTCCAGGAAATGGAGAAACTCATTCAGAATAATCCCTTCCTTGCCGTCAAGATCATGAAACGCATGTTGTACATCATGAGTATACGTTTAAGAAAGGCGGGAGAACGCATTTCCGAGTTGCTATGACCTCCTTTTGAAAATTCGAATATGGTACTTGCCTGCCAATTCAAGAAAACCTGCCATAAGATCCAAAACAAAGGCCTTCCGCCCGTTTATTTTTTCCATAATGATTCGATTTTTTATGAAAACTGCGTAACCTAAGATTTTTGAAAATAATTTGAATAGTTATAACTCCATGGGTAACAAAACAGGAGAAAGAGACAGTGGAAGGTTCCAGCGAATTTCCAAGGCAAGAATATTTGACGGCCATCCCTTGAAGTTGAGTATACAAGCCGTATTGGTGCTTGTATCTAGCTATACGGCTATAACATCAATAATTTCTATACTTTTTTCATATTTTTATAGGGCTGAATATTCCCTGGTGTATTGGACATTATTGCCCGGAGCGTTTCTGGGGTTGGTTCTGCTTGTTTTAGAGCGTTTTCTGGGAAAGCTGAAAAGTTATTTGTTTCCGCAATTCGGAAAACTTCTGACAGCTTTTTTATTGTTCTTTATTCACCTCATCGGCTACCTTGCTCTTTCTTCAATTGTGGTGAATTATCCTGTCGGATTTATCATAGAGAAAACGAGCGGCTTGGCAGGAGTTGCAAGTGAATACAGCCTTTTTTCCGGTAATTTTTTTATCGTGATTGGGCTGTTGAGTTGGTTGAGGAATGTGCGGGCTGCCCCCTACCGTTGCTTCTGATGCACGATTTCCAAATTTACCCAATCTACGTTGTCATCGGCCACTTCGCATACTATTTGTATAGCGAAGCGGCCTCTTCCTAGTATCTAAGGCAAATTTGAAAATCGTTATATTTACTATTCTAGCCAATACATCCTGATGATAAAAATATATCAGATATTTTGTTTGGTTATGAATCAACAACCAGATTCCTCGTTTTTCCCCTCATTTATCATGAAGCCGATTGTTGAGGAAATAACTTTATGACGTGTAATAAAGAGCGTTACATTAGGAAAATGACTTGACAACCAGTGATAATTTTTTATAGTCTCCGCTGTTTAGTATTTGGGCATATGAAAAGTAGATTTTTAAAGAAGTATCAACCCTTTCTTCAGAAAATATACTGAAAAGAAAAAAATTTTATATATCCGGAGGTTAGAAAGTGGCTTTACCAAAACGTAGGCATTCATATTCCAGGACGCGGAAAAGACGTTCCCATGATGCGCTGACCCCTGCGTCTGTCTCAAGCTGTCCGAAATGTGGGGAGCCGAAGCTCTCGCACCGACTTTGCGGCGGCTGTGGAACCTATAATGACAGGACTATTTTTAAGCTTGAAGAAGAGCTGGAGTAAAACGTGACATTGCGTATTGCCCTGGATGCCATGGGTGGCGAACGAGGCCCGGAGGAAATGGTTGCCGGGGCGATACAGGCTGTTGATGAATCAGACCTGGATGTAGCACTTATCGGTGATGAAAATATTCTCAACGGAATTCTGCATAAGTATCCTCAAGCCTTCTCAAGATTAAATATCGTTCATGCATCCCAGACAGTATCCATGGATGAGTCTCCTTTTGAAGCGATTCGAAAGAAGAAGGACTCATCAATCAGTAAAGCTTTTGATCAGATCAAAAATGGTGCAGCAGATGCTGTGGTGAGTGCCGGTAATTCCGGCGCTACCATGGCCTCAGCCATTAAATACCTGGGGCGTTTGGAAAATATCCTTAGGCCCGGGATTGCAAGTATATTCCCGACCCTGAAAAAGCCGCTGGTCATGTTGGATGTCGGGGCAAATGTTGACTGCCGTCCGCAGCACCTGTTCCAGTTCGGTGTAATGGGCGCTGCTTTTTCAAATAACCTGTTTAATATACAAAAACCCAGTATCGGCCTGCTCAGTATAGGTGAGGAGGGCGGCAAGGGTAACGTTCTGGTCAAGAGCGCCCATGAACTTTTCAGGAAGAGTTCTCTCAATTTTATCGGTAATGTTGAGGGAAGGGATATTTTCCAGGGTGATGTTGATGTAATCGTATGTGACGGTTTTGTCGGGAATGTCTGTTTGAAAGTAAGCGAGGGATTGGCTGAGGCAATTATTTCCATGCTGCGTACCGAGATGTCAAAAAGTTTAATGGCAAAGACAGGCTATCTTCTTGCCAAGCAGGCGTTTGCCAACTTTGGTAAACGTGTCGATTATGCCGAATATGGCGGGGCACCTCTATTGGGTGTCAATGGTACAGGTATCATCTGCCATGGCCGTTCCAATGCCAAAGCAATAAAAAACGCAATCAGGGTTGCCGCAGAGATGATCCGCAGCGGAGTAAACAGCCATATAATGCAGCTGCTGTCAGATTCAGGTCTGGTCGATGGAAAAGAAGCAAATAATGGATCTGATGCCGATAAAAAGACAGGAGAAGCTGAATGACCGGTAATGCAAAGATAATCGGCACCGGTTCTTATTTGCCGGAACGTATCTTGACCAATAAGGAACTGGAAAAGATCGTGGATACAAGCGACGAGTGGGTAACCACCAGGACCGGAATCAGGACCAGGAGAATTGCCGGAGCCGGAGAAAAGACCTCACAAATGGCGGCCAGAGCAGCACAGAAGGCCTTAGACATGGCCGGCGTCAGTGCCCGTGAAATAGACATGATTATCGTGGGCACTATCACTGCTGACATGATAATGCCCTCATGTGCCTGCCTGGTGCAGAAGGAAATCGGTGCTGAAAATGCGTTTGCCTTTGATATCAGTGCCGCCTGCTCGGGCTTTGTTTATGCCCTTGAGATCGCAGACCGGTATTTGAAAAATGCACCAGAGATGAAAATTCTCGTTATAGGAGCCGAAACACTGTCTGCAAGGACCGACTGGCAGGACAGGAATACCTGTGTTCTTTTTGGGGATGGAGCAGGCGCCTGCGTCGTAACCGGCAGCAATGAGGAAAGGGGGGTGGTTGCCAGCCAGCTTTATAGTGACGGGCGTCTCTGGCAGCTGCTCAGCCTTGATACAATGCCGCGACGTTACTGTCCTGTCGTCGATTATGAGACGATTCCAGACCGGAACAGCTTCTGTGACGGTTCGGCAATCAATATGGTCGGCAAGGATGTCTTCAAGTATGCAGTCCGTGAAATGGGGGATGCTGTTGAGGGGCTGCTTCACAGAGAGGGAATCAAGGTTGAGGAAATAGACCTTATGATCCCCCATCAGGCCAATATAAGAATTCTCAAAAGTCTGGCTGAAAGGGTCAACCTGCCGTTTGAAAAAGTTTATACAACCATACAGAAATACGGGAATTCTTCTGCAGCCAGCCTTCCTATTGCCTTAGACGAAGCAAACAGGGAAGGATGCCTTAAAAACGGTGACCTGCTGCTCTTCAGCGTATTTGGTGGCGGGTTTACCTGGGGTGTTGTGCTTTTTCGCTGGTAGAGGATTTGCTGCAGTTGGATTTTTTTTGTTTTTGGGCTTGCCTGTAGGTGTAAGAAGAGAGTATAGATTCTGGAGTTTTTTGTTGTTTAATTTACGGCTTTAAAACAAGGGAGATGAGTGTGGACTATTTCTTAACCGAAGAACAACAGATGATTGTCGATGTCGCTCGGCAGATAACTGATGAAAAAATTATTCCTCAGCGGGCTGAACTTGATGAGAAGGAAGAGTTTGCAACTGATATATTAAATGAAATCTCCCAGGCTGATCTTTTTGGCCTCTATATCCCCGAAGAGTATGGAGGATTCGGGGGTGGGTGTTTTGAGGTAGTGCTGGCCCTGGAACAGTTTGGTCGCGGGTGTGTTGCGATAGCAACCAGCTTTGCCGCCAGCGCCTTGGGTGCTTATCCTGTCCTGCTGTCCGGCAGTGAGGAAATGAAACAGAAATACCTGCCGGACGTTGCAAGCGGCAGAAGGAAGGCGGCCTTTGCCCTGACCGAGGCAAATGCCGGCAGTGATGCATCAGCGATCCAGACCACGGCTGTTCTTGATGGTGATGAATGGGTACTGAACGGCACAAAGCAGTGGATTACCAATGCAGGTGAAGCACAAATTTATTCTGTAGTTGCCCTTACAGATAAAAACAAGGGTGCCAGGGGTGCTTCCATGTTCGTAGTAGAGGATACTGATCCCGGTTTCTCCTGTGGTCCGAAAGAGAAAAAGATGGGTATCCGGGCCTCGGCTACCTGCGAACTTATTTTCAAAGATTGCCGGATTCCCAAGGACCGCTTGATCGGCCGTCAGGGAATGGGTTTTATTACGGTTATGAAAACACTGGATCTTTCCCGTCCGGGAATCGCGATTCTCGGAGTGGGACTGGGGCAGGCCGCATTAGATGAAGCGGTTACATATGCCAAACAGCGTGTCCAGTTCGGCAAGCCGATCATCTCGTTTCAGGCAATCCAACATATGCTGGCTGACATGGCCATTGAGGTTGAGGCATCCAGATCCCTGGTCTACGCTGCGGCCAGACACATTGCCGCCCATCCCAAGGATATGTCCAAGGCTTCTTCCATGTGCAAGGTTTTTGCAACCGACATGGCAATGAAAGTCACCACCGATGCCGTTCAGGTTCTCGGGGGATACGGTTATATGCGTGATTACCCGGTGGAGAAGATGATGCGCGATGCAAAAATTCTTCAGATATATGAGGGAACCAACCAGATCCAGCGTAATGTTATCGGCCAGGAGTTAAACAAGGAATATACCAAGTAGGTGCTCATAGCAGGAATATCCCGGTTACTTCCAATAAAAAAATAAATACATAAACATCCATGAACATAATTGTCTGCATTAAACAGGTCCCGGATGCAAAAGATGTCCGGCTGGATCCCAAAACAAATACGATGGCCCGGGAAGGAGTCGAGTCCATCATGAATCCTTTTGACCGACATGCTCTGGAAGAGGCAGTAAGGCTCAAGGAACAGCATGGGGGAAAGGTCACAGTGATCAGCATGGGGCCGCCACAGGCTGAGGCCGTGTTACGGGAAGCGGTTTCCTGCGGTGCCGACGAGGCCGTCCTTGTTTCAGATCGTGCTTTTGCCGGAGCCGATACATGGGCTACAACTTATACACTTGGTAAGGCCATAGAGAAGGTAGGTGAGTTTGATCTAGTTATCTGCGGCAAACAGGCGATTGACGGGGATACGGCCCAGGTCGGCCCTGGATTGGCCCGGCGTCTTGACATCCCCTATGTAAGTTATGTCAGGAAGATTACGGATTTCTTGAATGGAGCTGTTCGGCTGCACCGTTTGATGGATGACGGCTATGATGAAATCGAGATGCCGCTGCCCGGCCTGCTTACCGTTGTGAAAGAGATAAACGATCCCCGGATCCCTTCCTTGAAAGGCAAGATGAAAGCCAAAAAACTTGTTATCCAGACTTTTTCTGCCGAGGATATCGAGGCTGATCCGAAGCAGATAGGGTTATCTGGCTCAACAACCCAGGTGGTGAAGGTATTTGCCCCGCAGTTCAAAGGTGAGCGGGCCATGCTTGAAGGTACGGTTGATGAGCAGGTAGAGCAGCTGTTAGAAAAAATTGAACCGATACTGTAAAAATGCTGAAAATTGATATAGAAGCCTGCATAGGCTGTGGAGTTTGTGTAGAGACCTGTACATACGACGCCATAGAGCTGATCGACGATGTTGCGGTGGTCAATGAAAAATGTAATCTATGCGGTTCATGTGTAGACACCTGCGAGGTGGAGGCATTAAGCATTGAACGCGAAGAAAAGGATGTACAGGCTGATCTGGCCGAATGGTCCGGCATAATGATATTTGCTGAATATCGTCATGGAAAAGTCGCACCGGTATCTTTCGAGCTTCTTGGTATCGGGCGTCAACTGGGGGACCAGCAGAAAGCACCACTCAGCGCAGTTCTTCTGGGGTCAGGCCTCGGAGATGCGGCCAAAGACCTTATTGCCTACGGCGCTGATGCTGTTTACCAGGTTGATGATCCTGCCCTGGAATATTTTACTGATGAAGCATACGGCAACATCCTGGAGGATGTGATCCGGGAACAGAAGCCTGAGGTCGTTCTGGCCGGGGCCACAGCCATCGGCCGTTCTTTTATTCCACTGGTGGCTACCTCCCTTGCGACGGGATTGACTGCTGACTGCACCGAGCTGGCGATCAGGTCAGAGGATGGTGTGTTGCTGCAGACCAGGCCGGCTTTTGGCGGTAACATTATGGCTACGATCGAATGTCCCTATACAAGGCCGCAGATGGCAACTGTCAGGCCCAGGGTAATGAAGACAGCACCTTATGATGCAAACAGGGGTGGCGAAATTATCAATTACCAGCCAAAACCGGAACGAATGCAGTCAAGGGTCAAGGTGTTGAAAAATGTGCTTGAGGAGCAGGACCAGGTAAATATTACCGAGGGGGATATTATTGTTTCCGGCGGCCGCGGTCTTGATAATGAAAAGGGATTCGATCTGATAAAACAACTGGCGGATGCAGTGGGCGGCGCGGTCGGGGCTTCCAGGGCTGCGGTCGACTCCCAGTGGATCTCTTATCCTCACCAGGTGGGGCAGACCGGAAAAACGGTCAACCCGAAGCTTTATATCGCCTGTGGAATTTCAGGGGCAATACAGCATGTGGTCGGAATGCAGTCTTCCGAGACCATTGTGGCCATAAACAAGGATCCCGATGCCCCGATTTTTGATGTTGCAACCTTTGGTATTGTCGGAGACCTATTTGAGGTTGTGCCGAAACTGATAGAAAAGATCAAGGAGAACAGGGGAGAATGAGTCTGTCAGGAAAAGTGGCTGTTGTGACGGGCGGCAGCAGGGGTATTGGACGAGCTATTTGCCTTCACCTTGCCAGGCTGGGTGCTAAAGTGGTTATTAATTATGTAAGCCGCTCAGAGGCAGCTGAAGAGACAAAGAAACAGGTTGAAGCCGTCGGTGGCGAATGCCTGATAGTCAAGTTCGATGTGGCAAAGACCTCTGAAGTCCAGGCAGCCTTCAAACAGATAGTCGATGAATGCTCCAGGATAGACATTCTGGTATGCAATGCGGGAATCACCCGAGACGGTCTTCTTGCAACCATGAAGGAGGAGGCCTGGGATGAGGTGATGGCGGTTAACCTCAAAGGCGCTTTTAACTGTATCAAGGCGGGTTGCAGGCCGATGATGAAACAAAGGCGGGGAAGAATTATCATCATAACTTCCGTTGTCGGTTTTGCCGGAAATGCCGGTCAGGCCAATTATTCGGCAGCCAAAGCCGGGCTGGTCGGCCTTACGCGTTCATCGGCCAGGGAACTGGCGTCACGGGGTATCACGGTAAATTGCGTTGCACCGGGATACATTGATACCGATATGACAAGTGAACTGCCTGAAGCCGTCAAGGAAAAAATATTGTCGGAAATCCCTCTCGGCATCCTTGGAGAGCCGGGAGATATTGCCGGAGCGGTGGCATACCTGGCTTCTGAAGAGGCAAGATACGTAACCGGCCAGGCTATTCATGTCAACGGTGGAATGTTTATGGGCTGATAAGCCTGGGTAGTCTGATACTGAATCAAAGAAGATTAATTTATTTTTTTGAATAAATATGCTTTATTCAGAGCACTTACGAAACAAAATTATTTAAGGAGAATTGAACATGTCGGCAGAAGAGAAAGTGATTGATATAATTGCTGAGCAGTTGAGTGTTGATAAGGCTAAGGTTGTGCCGAGTGCATCATTTGTTGATGATCTTGGGGCTGATTCTTTGGACCTTGTTGAGCTGATCATGGCCATGGAAGAGGCGTTCGGAATCGAAATTCCTGATGAGGTGGCTGAAAAAATTACTACGGTTCAACATGCCATTGAGCACGTACAGCAGGTTTCATAAATATATTCTTCTGATTGGCGCCGGGAAAATTTTTGTAGAGGCTGTCGGGCGATGAGAATTGTGCTTTTTCGGCCTGTGCCGCGGCGTTAAAAGAAAATTGAAATATTCTGATTGGTAGAAAAGGTGAAACGTAGGGTAGTAGTAACAGGCACAGGTCTGGTGACCCCGCTGGGGACCGGAACTGATAAAACCTGGCGCAATTTGTGTGATGGCAAGAGCGGTGTCGGCCATATTACGCGGTTTGATACAACTGATTACGCCGTAAAAATAGCTGCTGAGGTCAAGGATTTTAATCCCGAGGATTTTATTGAACCCAA
>JAFDCR010000379.1 GCA_019312685.1 Deltaproteobacteria bacterium
CAGCAGCAGAACATGAAAGCCGAGATCGCGAAAATATTCCCCAAGGGTCACAGCCGTATAGATAGACGCTTCCCGGGCCGCAACAGGCATGTTTGAGGTGTTGACCACAAGTACGGTTCTTTCCATTAAGGGACAGCCCGTGCGCGGATCGATAAGTTCATGGAATTCCTCAATCAGTTCGGACATTTCATTGCCTCGTTCTCCGCAGCCGGCATAAATTACAATATCCACATCGGCAAATTTTGCTATTGTCTGCTCCAATATTGTTTTACCGGTACCGAAGCCTCCCGGAATAATCGAGGTCCCGCCCCGGGCCAGCGGGAAGAGGAAATCGATAATACGCTGTCCGGTTATTACCGGCTCTTTGGGACTGATCTTTTTCTTATAGGGACGCGGCACCCGCATGGGCCAACTGTGATAGCCGTAGATCATACCGCCGTTATCGAGCTTGCAGAGTGGTTTTTCCAGGGTGACCAGTCCCTGCAGAATGCTTTTGACATTACCGCTTGTTCTTGGTGGGGCAATAATGGGATGCTGGAACGGTCCTTCATCTATGTAACCGATCTTGGTGCCGCTGGAAACAGGGTCGCCTTTTTTAACCAGCGGCTTGAAAATCCATTTTTTTTCAAGATCTACTGAAGAATCCAGATGAAGTGGATGAATGAAGGGCCCGGTTTTATCGGCAAGCATATCAAGCTGGCGCTGCAGGCCGTCAAACATTACGGAAAGCAATCCCGGACCGAGAGTCGTCGAAAGTCCTCCGCCCAGACCTTTGACCGGTTCATTCAGCCCCAGGCCGCTGGGGTCCTCATATACCTGCAGGACCGTAGCATTCTTTTCCAGTCTTACCACTTCACCGGTAAGGTTCTGTTCCCCGATTGAAACTCTTTCGAACAGGGAGAGCCCTGTCAGATCGGTACGAACCGTGGCGCCGGAGATTGATATTATTTTGCCTTCCGCAGCACTTTTCATATATTCAGTTGCACATGATAACCGATGGCCTTTTTTAAAAGCCTGACAGCGTAGTCCTCTCTTTTAGCCTCCACATTCAACGGCGGCGGTAAAATAACAAAAACCAGGTCCAGATTTTTCTCCATTTCACGCAGCCAGTTTTCAATATTTTCGGTTACCAGCCGTTCATCTATTATGAATAAGCCGTATTCGGATTTCTGGATGAACTGCTCCAAAAGAGCAGGAAGCTCTTCACTGGTACAGACATGATGTTCAAAGCCGGCCAGTCCAAACCCATGCCTAGCGTCATTCTCCGTAAAAAAAACAATCCGCTTGTTCATGCTATTAGACTTTCCCTTACTGTATCATCTTCCAACTGCATTGTATTGAGCACCATGCTGATATTTCTTGCATAGCGGTATTGTTCCCACAGATAGTCCAGTATCTCGCTCACAATTGTTCTTTGACGGGAACATCTTCGCAGAACTTTTGTGATCAGGCTTAAAAGCATTTTCTCAAGTTCTGCTACCGAGGAAACACTTGCAGCCGGAGCCTGTATTGGAAAAAGCTTTAATACCGCGAAAAGATCCTTTCGAAAATAAATCCTTTTAAATTTGTCCGGCTCTACATTCCCGCCGTTTATGTAATTATCGTCATCGGCTATTTCCCATCGGATATTTTTTGCCAGAGCTATGCAGTTATGAAAATCAATCAAATATTGAAAAAAAACTCTCAGAAGAGAAGACTGACGCTGCTGCAATATTAAGGAAAAAATTTTTTCCCGCAAAAACATTTCTAGAGCAAGAATTCCGCCTATCTCGTAATGGGCGTTTAAACCCTGGAAACAGTCTGCCTTTGAAGCCAGACAGGATTCAAGTCTGTTCAACATGTCTGGAAAGAGAAGGTTACCGGCAAGGATTTCTTGTAAATCATCACCCAGTAGACTGTTATCCAGTTGCCGGGTGATAATTTCAGCCTCTTTATTGTTGTATATATTTCTAATGTTCTGAATCAGGGTATTGCTTTCATGATAGATAAAATATGGTCCGAAAACTTTACGGAGTTTTCTGTTCATCCGTTTGTATATCCAAAAATGCTCATTATAAAGGAATCGCCATATCCCTGGTGCAGCATATTTCTTTAGATACGGATAAAATACCGAATCCTGCAGCTGTTCAACAGGGTTACTGCTGGAAATTAAAAACTCCCAATTACGGAAAAGACCGCCTTTTTTACCGTGCAGCCTTGCCACCAGAAACTCTTCCGGATAGTCACATTCATTCAGTTTTTTCAGCAGCCCCGGACTCGACATATCTCTTTTCAATATATTTAATCATTTCAGGTAAAATGTAGGGCCATTTCCTCTCCAGCCTTTTCTCGAAGCTGTTATTTACAAGAATCCTGCCATCTCTATTAACTGCGATAAGACCGCCGCTGATGGATTCATCGGGAGAAACAATATCCCTGCGGAAAAATTTTACTGCAAGATCCACATCTGCAGGATTCACAGCAATTCTTTCCCAATCAACCTCAGGCAGTTCGTTTACCAGTAATTCAAAAACGGTTTTATAGTCGAGTGTTTGACGTAAGAGTGGAAGCTGCCTGATGGCGGTTAAATGCAAAACCCTGTCAAGGTCCTGGTAGGCATAAAGTTTTTTCATTCCGGCCTTTTTTTCGGATTCTGCCAGTATGGACCTTATCGATTTCTGGCAGGCGGAGGCAAGCTGGTCTTCATGCGCCCGGGTAATATCGGTTATTGCATCAGCCACCTGTTTGCGGATAGACTCTGCTTCTGCTTTAGCTTGCTGCCAGATATCATCAATCTGCTTCTGCTCGTTTATTCTCAGGGTGTTTAAAAGTTCTTCCAGTCCCAATTATTATCCCCCGAGCAAGATGATTACAGCCACGACAAACCCCAGAATAACCATGGTTTCAGGAATGGCAATCAGGATAATGATTGTTCCGGACAATTCAGGTTTTTCCGCCAGAGTCCCTGCGCCTGCAGCACCGATTTTAGATTGGGCCCAGGCAGTGGCTAAGGCAGGTATGCCAATTGCCAGGGCTGCGGCAAATGCTATCAGTATTGTATTCATATGCACCTCCGATCAATGTGTTTTCATTACTATTGCTTGCTCGATCACTATAATCCTGAATTCTCTCTCGTTCCTTCGGTAACCCCAGGAACATCACGGGGTGTTTCCCCACTCCGATTGCTGGAAAAAGGTTTATATCTCCGGCCGCCAAGCTCAATAAATTTATCAAAAAACTCCACATAATGAAGACGCAGAGAGTGGATTGTAGAAGAAAAAACTCCAATTATTATGCCCAGCAGATGAATGATCCCGCCGACAATTAATCCCAGGACAATATCACCGGTCAATCCTGATAGCTGGTTGGCGACATTAGCCAAGAGGACAGATGTAAGTCCTATAGCCATGATTCTGGCATAGGAAATTATGTTACCGATATTTTTC
>JAFDCR010000380.1 GCA_019312685.1 Deltaproteobacteria bacterium
AAAAGACTCATTTACATTACAACCTGCCGTAATTGCCATTCCTTCATTGGGCGTTGATAAGGTGCGACTCATAACCAAGTTAATCCATTTACATTTTTATAGATTTTTTAAGATTTTTAAGGAGCTAAACAATGAGTGCCAAAATTATCAGTGGGACTGAGATTAGAGAAGCTATTCTTGAAGAAATTGCAGCAGAGGTTAAAGAGATAAAGGAAAAGCATAGTATTGTTCCGGGCCTGGTAACGATACTTGTGGGTGAAAACCCTGCATCAGTATCCTATGTAACCCTCAAGATTAAAACAGCCCATCGCCTCGGATTTCATGAAGTCCAGGACAATCAGTCACCAGACATATCGGAAGAGGATCTCCTTGCCTTGATTGATAAATACAATAAGGATGATTCCATTCATGGTATCCTCGTCCAACTGCCTCTTCCCAAACATATTGATGAAAAAAAGGTTTTGAATGCCATTGATCCTGATAAGGATGTTGACGGTTTTCATCCGGTCAACGTCGGCCGCCTGATGATTGGCGGCGATGAAGTAAAATTCGCACCTTGCACGCCTGCCGGGATCCAGGAGATGATCATCAGGACAGGTGTTGAAACAAGTGGTGCTGAAGTTGTTGTTGTCGGACGTTCAAATATTGTCGGCAAGCCTATCGCCAACATGATGCTGCAGAAAGGGCCCGGTGCCAACTCAACCGTTACGGTGGTTCATACAAGAACCAAAGACCTTGCAGCGCATTGCAAACGTGCCGATATACTCATTGTTGCAGCCGGTGTGCCGGGTCTTGTTAAACCGGAATGGATCAAGCCCGGAGCCTGCGTTATAGATGTCGGGGTTAACAGGGTAGGGGAGAAACCCAGCGCCAAGGATCCCGGCAAGATGGTTGCCATACTGCGCGGTGACGTAGATTTCGATGCTGCTAAGGAAATTGCCGGTTCAATTACCCCAGTTCCAGGCGGGGTTGGACCGATGACAATTACAATGTTGATGAAAAACACATTGAAAGCAATGAAGTTTGCTGCGGAAATCCAATAAATAAGTTATTTCAAAAAAGCAATAAAACGTAATATACATTATATAATACGAGCAATTCTGATAATGATTACCATTTCTTTTTTGGCTTTTGTTAATTGTAAAACAGGAATGGTAAACAAAATTTTGTGAGGGTTTAAGAATGGCTAGTTCAAGAAATCAATGTGAAGGCTGTCCTGAAATTACCTGTATTTCAACCAAAGAGGTTCTTCAACAGGACATCGCAAAAAATGTTGTAACTGCCTATGACAGGATCCAAAGGCGTGGTATGTCCGCCTGCCTTTTCGGTTCAGGCGGTACCTGCTGTCGTCACTGCAATATGGGCCCCTGTCAAATCATCGACGGTGTCGAAGACATGATAGGTATCTGCGGTGCAACTGCCGATACGGTTGCTGCAAGAAACTTCGGCAGAATCTGTGCTGCGGGCACAGCAGCCCATACCGACCATGCCAGGGAAATGGTAAAGGGCTTTATTGCCACTGCCAAGGGTGAAGGACCGCATGAGATCAAGGATGTCCGCAAGCTCCATCAGCTTGCTGAAGTCTTTGGTGTTGAGACCGAGGGCAGGGACAAGAATGAAATCGCCCTGGAAATCGGCGAGCTTGCCCTTGCGGATTTCGGAAAGCAGGACGATGAGCCTTTAACCATGACCAAAAGAGCCCCTGCCAAGCGCCAGGAACTCTGGAAAAGGCTGAATATTTTCCCGCGAGGTGTGGACCGCGAGGTTGTTGAAATGATGCACCGGACGCATATGGGTGTTGACCAGGAATACCATAACATTATGTTACAGGCCTCGCGTTGCTCTCTGGGGGACGGCTGGGGATCATCCATGCTTTCCACTGAACTCACGGATATCATGTTCGGCACCCCGGTACCACGCAGGGCTATTGTTGATCTCGGCTGCCTGAAGGAAGACCAGGTCAACATCACGGTTCATGGTCATGAACCCCTGCTGGCAGAAGCTCTCTGCCTCGCAGCCCAGGAAGAAGATATGCTTGCTTTGGCCAAAAAAGCAGGCGCCAAGGGTATAAACCTGGCAGGTGTCTGCTGCACTGGAAATGAAATTCTCATGCGCCGCGGCATCCCTGTTGCAGCTGGATTTGTTCAGCAGGAAATGGCCCTTGCCACCGGAGCTATTGAAGCAATGGTAGTTGATGTTCAGTGTATCATGCAGTCGGTTGCTGAGGTGGCCAAAAGCTTTCATACGGATATTATCACCACCAACTATCGGGCCAAGATGCCTGATTCTGTACATATTCAGTTTGAAGAGCACGATGCCATTGGTTCAGCCAAAGAAATTCTCAAAAAGGCAATCGCTAACTACAAAAAACGTGGTGATTGCTTTATCCCGGAAGAAACCAAACTCGATGTTGTGGTCGGCTTCAGCCATGAAACCATCAACAACATGCTTGGCGGAACCTTCCGCTCCAGCTACCGCCCTTTGAACGACAACATTATCAACGGACGCATCCGCGGAGTCGGAGCCATTGTCGGTTGCGATAATTACAAACTGGCTGATGATACCCACGAACGCATCGCCCGTGAACTGATTAAAAATGATGTTCTGGTCCTGGCTACCGGTTGTGCTGCCACCTCATTGGGACGTGCAGGGCTCGTCTCTCCCCATGCTATTGAACATGCAGGGCCTGGTTTACGTGAGGTATGTGAGGCGGTCGGTATGCCTCCGGTATTGCATATGGGGTCCTGTGTCGATAACAGCCGTATACTTATCGCTGCCACTGAAATGGTCCGAGAAGGTGGTCTTGGTGATGATATTTCCGACCTGCCTGCCATTGGTACTGCTCCATTGTGGATGAGTGAAAAGGCTATTGCCATTGGCCAGTACTTTGTTGCCAGCGGCGCCCAGGTTGTCTTTAATAATCTGCCAACCACCGGTGCCAAAGAATTCAACAACTATCTGCTTGAAGGCATGATGGACACCTATGGCGCGGTATGGAACGTCGCATCCGGACCGGAAGAGATCGCCAAGCTTATGATTGAAAGAATTGATGCAAAGCGTAAAGCGCTTGGTATCGACAAACAGCGTGAAAGGGTTCTGTTTGATATGGCTATGCGTCGTGACCTTGGCGGCGGTAAGGCGATTGGTGATGCCGGCTGCACCGGTGCCTCCCATCATGAAAGCTAAACAGTCTGTTTAGAAAACAACTGGTTAATATCAACTGAATTTCTTTAAAAAAAAGGAAAATTACCGATGAAATCGGCCAGTAATTTAGAACGTGTATTAACTGCGGGTGAGTTCGCAGTAACCGGAGAACTGGGACCTCCAAAAAGTGGAAATCCCGAGGTGGTCAGGGAAAAGGCCCGACTGCTGAAAGGCAATGTTGATGCCGTCAATATTACGGACTGCCAGACAGCCGTGGTCCGTATGTCGAGTATTTCTGCCGGGCTCCTGGCGCTATCGGAAGGTGTTGAACCGGTGGTCCAGATGACATGCCGTGACAGCAACCGGATTAGGATGCAAAGTGATATTTTAGGTGCCAGTGCTCTCGGCTTGAAGAACCTTTTGTGCCTTACCGGCGATCACCAGAAGTTTGGAAATCATCCGGGTGCCAAAGGGGTCTTTGACATGGATTCAATCCAGCTTCTCGGCATGATGCGTGATATGCGGGATAATAAAAAGTTCCAGTGCGGTGAAGAAATTAAAGAGCATGAACCGAAACTCTTTCTCGGAGCCGCAGCCAACCCGTTTGCCGAGCCCTTTGACTACCGGGCCCCGCGTCTGGGGAAGAAGGTGGTTAACGGTGCCGATTTTATCCAGAC
>JAFDCR010000381.1 GCA_019312685.1 Deltaproteobacteria bacterium
CAGCTCGGGAGACGGTACTTTAAATGTATATTCATTAGTCAACCTGTCCATAACCATGGCACCGAAAATAATACCAAGAGACATCCAGAGAGCCGGGTTGCGCCAGAGTTCAGGCAGGCCGTTTACATAGCCGAAAAACATGTTGTCATGCATGTTCCAGCCGAATTTTTCCAGGATCCAGGCGCCGAGCTGTCCTTCCTGGCTGGTAATATACCAGTAACCGGGATCAAAAACCGTTCCTTTCATGGAAACATCAGCCGTATGCCCCATCCTTTTAAGCAGTTCACCGAAATTTGTCACTCCGAACTTCTTCTGCATGCCGGCCATGGTCAGGATGTGAAGGCCTGCCGTGATACCGACCAGAATCCCCATCAGGCTTGTCCTCTTTGAAGCGGTAATCATGGACCAGAGACCTTCAATTTCATCTCCAAAACCCGTAACAGGCTCTTTTCCAGCTTTTTTGAGCGCCTTTTTCTTTTTCTTCATGAACACCTTGCGCGGATAAAAATAGTAGATGACGCACATAAGGACTATTGCCGGAAGAATAGCGTTTATTAAGGCGTTGCCGAGGAAAAAGTGAATGGTTCCAGGATGGCCGCCGGAAATAAGCTTTGCAATGGTGTACTGCGGCTGATGCCATACATAGCCGGTCAGATAATAGTCAAACCAGGAGCTAATCGGAAAACCGTAGGCCTTGTACTGCGCTGCCTTATCCGCCCATGCCTGGGGTACCAGGTTAAGGAAGACACCGCCAACGTCAACAAATATTGCCTGCCCAAGACAGAGGCCGAAAATGACTGCAAGCAGGGAGGTCATGTTTCCTTCACCTACTTTATAAAGGGACCCTGATGCACAGCCACCGGCCAGACACATGCCGATACCGAAGACCGAGCCTGATAGCAGCATATGGATGCCAAAGGGGGCAGCATGAAAGGTACTCATATTGACCGATTCAAGTATTGCCTGAATTAAGCTGAAAAACATCAGGGCCACCATAATGCCGACCGCCATCCTGGGAACCCCTGCTGCAAAAAGATCCCGGGATGCCGAAGCAAAGCAGAACCTGCCGTACTGGAGCATCATACCGTAGGCAAAACCGAACCAGATATATACGGCCATATACATATAATATACATCAACGGAAGCGTATATTATTGTAATCAGGATGAGGGCTGCAGTTATAATATAAGCCCACATCGTATTTCTTTTTTCTTCCATGCCTTTTTTCCTCCCCTGAAAAAACTTTTTTACTTAGCGAAACGATTAACCTGCTCTGTAATCATTTTATAAAGCCGTGCTGACAGGTTGCAGATTCCCCGCCTCAATAAAATGAATACTCACTCATTTGTAAATTATGAGTGTATAATTTGTCATATGGCAAATGTCAAGCAAAAAGGTTTATTATCTGGGGGCGGTGTAAACACCTATTTCTCTATGAATTTTATAGCAATAGCTTGAAAAATTCTCTTGAAACATTTTTAGAGGCAACCTGTCATTTGTGGTATACGGTAATAAAAGTCTGGTGCTGAAATATATTTGAGCTCTGCTGAAATGTCTTTTTGAACGGGTAATGCCTGATCTTTTTATCAAGGGATTCCGGCATGGGGCTGTCTATTTTATCAGAGATTACGACAAGACCGTCCATTATATTGTTCCCTTTTACCACGGAATAATAGTCAGGCACCGGATATTCCCAGGTAAAACGAAGAGAAGAACCCTTTATTTGTTCCACTTTTTGGGGGGATATCTCTTTTTTTTCATAGTAAATTTTTCTATCTGTATATATGTCCAGGACCGACACCCCCAGGTCCGGATTGACAACAGCGTTGTCAGCTGCAAGGGTTTGTACTTCCACATTTTCTGCAGATAGCGTATTCAGGTACATGCCTGCATCCAGGAGATTCTTTACGCCCAAACTTTTCAGTAACGGAAGAAATCCCACAAAGGCAACCGCGAAAGAAGTACCTACTATTGAAAATATCAGATGCTTTTTTAATACCCTGTTTTGGATCACCCCTATACCGTATGCTGCCATAAGGGCAAACATGGGAAAAATGGGAAGAGTGTATCGGATCCGTTTAATCTGCAGAAACAAAAAAAGCAGAAACAAAAAACTTATGATCAGAAACCTGAAGTCCATCTTTCTTGCCGCAATTACAAATGAAAAAAGTGCTGCAGCGGTTATAAACGGATGCACTTGAAATAAAAATGTGGAAACATAGCTCTCGCTCCATCGCTTCAGTCCCGGCTTCTGGTACTCCATGAGAAACCTTATCTGCTCCATAAAAACATCTTGATACACCATAAATAAAATCCCGATAAGAACAAGAGACAGTACGGCCAGAGCGCCGCCTCGACGAATCGTCAGTACCGGATTTTGGAACATAAAGTAGGCACAAATCACCGGTATGACCGTGAGGAACATCCAGCTTGAATATTTCACATAAAAAATTAAAAAAAGCGAAAAGCTTGCAAGCAAAGTTCGGCTTACCCCTCCTTTTTTCAGGGCGTTTAAACATGTAACCACTGCAAGCATGAAAAAAAACATGGTAGATACATCCACCAGCATAAGCGGAACCTGGGTATACAGGTACGGAAACCCCAGAAGCAGCCACCCCCCCCAGATTCCCACCTCTTCATCCCACAGAGTTCTTCCGAGTTGGTAGGTCAACAAAACGGTCAAGGCATAAAAAGCCGTATTCAGGGCCTGGATCAGAATCCGGTGCTCACCTAAAAATTTAAATACAAGCCCATACAGAAACGGAATAAGCGGAAGATCCGTCCAGGCAAAAATTGACTTGCCCCATTCTTCAGAAAAGTAACCGATTCCATATAACTTCAGGTGTTTTGCCTGGGTAAAATAACGTGCAGAATCAATGATTACTTCTGGTGCAGACCAGAACAATGAAGCCATAACAAAAGAGGTGACAACAAGGACCAGGGGCTTCCCTTTTTCATAAAATGAAAACCGGCTGAGAAGCCAGGCAACAACAAGAACAAGAATTAAAACAGCCAGAAAACGAGAAGGACTTAATACATTAAAAACCCAATCCCAACTGGTCAGCCGGTTATTATCATGGTGCCTGGAGAGATAGAGAACAAAGGGGGTACCCAAGCTCAGAATAAATACCAGTAGATGATGATATAAGCTTTCCGGGCTATGGTTCTTCACTTTTTCCTGTTGTGTGGAGACAAAAATGCTCATTTTCGCTTGATACAATTAATATTATTGCGTTTTATCTTGTTACAATTTCATTTTAAAAGGGCCTACATCTACAGATATTTACCCTACATCTATTGTCCTTTAGTTTGTATATTGCCATCTTGACAAAAAAACTTTCAGGCAGCACGATATGAACCTTGGATAAAAATATTTGAAAAATATTATTCACTGCTCATACCACATACCGATAGCATATTTAAACAGCTAGCAGTTAAGTTCTATTACTTTTCTTGGTGTTTCAAGTGGAGAAAAAAAACAGAGAAATAAAATTTCTTATTGAAGGCATTACCTGTACAGGCTGCGCCATGGATATGGAAAACATCATGTTGGATATGGACGGCGTGATAGATGCTTCGTTAAACTTTGCCGAAGGGGTATTTACAATTCAATATGATCCGGAAGAGATAGGGGCAAAAACCATAGCAAAAAAAGTGCAAAATATGGGTTTTGGCACAAAATTAATCACAGAGTAGTGTTTAAATTCAGCATATATATCAACAATATATATTGTTTTAACAAAAAAAATTTTTTTCTTGACTAGTGTACCACACTGTGGTATCTAATTCATCCTGGATTCGTTTTTTGAAAGTAATTCTCAAAAAGGGATGACCATCTTGCTGCGACCACTAAAGATGGTAGTTGAAAAAAACATAAAAAAAGGAGGTAAAACTTTATAGAATTTAAGAGGTAATTTTTTGGTCGTGCTTGAAATAATTTTATAATTTTTTTGTTATCAAACCAATTTGATACGGGGGGAAATATGAAAAAAATACTATCAACTGTTGGTGTTATGGCCCTTATTGCAGGCGCCTATTTTACTCTCAGCACCGTTAATTCCTACACGCCTGTAACTAAAGCGGAAGCAGGCATGATGAAGAATACCTATTCCGGCACCTTGTATGTCGCCGGCATGGGTGGTCACTTTGCTGTAGCCGATGTTACTGTTGATCCCAACAACGCAAGCAATCCCATCTCTGTTAACAGCCTTGAAATGCTGGATATCGGCGGCTCAACACACCCGACCCATGATGCCAGAATCGATGTGAATGACCGGAACACCATGTACTGGTCAACATACAAGCTGGACACCTGGAAAGACAAGGGCGCCAAAGGCGGCAATCTCCATGTTGGAAAATCCGACTTGAAAACCGGTGAGGTTATTACTGACGTTGCCTTTCCAGCTCCGGAAAGATCTGTTTGGACCGGCGCCAATTACTGCGGCTCCGGCCAGTCACAGAACTCTTTTATGCCTGTTTCCATGGCAAACGAGGGCTACATCGATGTTTACGACAAGAAAACCATGAAGCTGAAACACCGGGTTTTCTTTGATGATCTCGGGATCAAGGCAGGGGAAACAACCTTTGCCCACGGCATCAACACACCGGATATGAAAAAATTCCTTTTAACCGTTAACCATACTCCGGAGGGATTCACCAAGTGGACCGGCAACACCAGGCTGATCTATCTTGACATGGAAGCCCTGGAGCAGGGCAAGGTCAAGAAGCTTGCCGAAGCTATGATCACCGGTAACCCGAAAGATGCATCAGGCGGCACGATCACCTTCAGGCAGTTTTTCACCAATGACGGCAAGTACCTCCTGCAGTCCGGCGCAGACCGAGGCTACCTCATTGATGCCGAGACCCTGAAAGTACTTGACGAGATCACTCCGCTTCCTGGTGAAAACCATGACATTATGCCGACCCCTGATGGAAAATATGCCATCATGACCCTGCGCGAAAAAGCCAAAGACTTTGAAGGCAACGACTCTGTTGACGGCACCCTGCTGCTTTATGATATCGAAGGCAGGAAAACCATCGGCAATACAACATCTGTCTGCTTTGCCTGCCATAAGGACGAAGGCGTAGGAAAGGCCATTCTCTGTGGCCTGGACGGAAACTGGAAATAATTTTTCCGCTCTTGCGTAAACATTAATTACCGGTTGATTCGAAACGGGCTTCGGGTTACCTTTAATCCGAAGCCCGTTTTTTACTCTGCCACAAATAGTTTAAGGTGATTTTCCATTACTAAAGTATGGCTCAGATTTCTTTTTTTTCAGTTGCCCTTAAAAACCTGAAGAGAAAAACTTTCCGAACAGGTGTGCTGGTCTTTGCACTCGCCCTGCTCGTCTCGCTCTTGATTTTTGCCATCTCCTTTACAGTGAGCGTGGGATCAAGCCTGAAAAAATCAACAGAGCGGCTGGGAGCAGACCTGGTTGTTGTACCTGTTGGAGCACGCGGCTTTGCAGAGGAGTTTCTCCTGGAATCAAAGAATACATCCTTTTACATGCCCTTCACCGTTATCGATAAGGTCAAAAAAATTGAAGGCGTTAATGAGTTGACTTATCACACCTATCTTTCTTCTATCGCGGGATTGTGCTGCGATGTCCCGCCGACCAGGATAGTAGCCTTTGAACCGAAAAGCGACTTCATTATCAAACCATGGTTGCAGAAAGCTCTCGGCAGAGAGCTTCAGGTCGGTGAGGCAATAGCAGGGGCGGTCACCAGCGAAAACCTCGGCCTCGGCCTCCTGGATGTTGAGGCGACAATTTTTGAAAACCGCTTTAAAATTGTCGGGGTGCTTGAAAGAACCGGCACCGGCCTTGATAATGCCCTTTTCATGACCGAAGAAAACCTCAAAAACATCATTGATAGCGGTAAATCCCCCCTGAAAAAAGGGGAGATATCAATAATCTTTACCAAGCTGGCAAAGGGATATGACCCTGATTATGTCGGCAGGGTTCTGGAAGGAGAAATCCCCGAAGTTGATGTGGTAGCCAGAAGCAACATGGGGGCAAAATTTATCAACACCCTGGCTGATATTAATAAAATCTTTCTGTTGACCACCATCCTGGCCTCGGTTCTAACAACCTTTCTTGTCTGGGCTATTTTTTCCGCCATTGCAAATGAGCGCTCCAAGGAGATCGGCATCATGCGGGCCCTTGGTGCCAAAGAGTCGCATATTGTTCATTTGTATCTTGTGGAAGTAACCGTGTTGGGTTTTTTAGGCAGCATCATCGGCGTCGCGGCAGGAACATACCTGTCAGCTCTTCTGGCAGATGTATTCAGCCTGCTGAAAAATATTTCTGCCGGGTTGACTGGGGGCCA
>JAFDCR010000382.1 GCA_019312685.1 Deltaproteobacteria bacterium
AAAGATTCTCGCCAACCAGAGGCACTGCCGTTTCCGCATTTGCAAGGAATATCCAGTCACTACCTATCGGATCCTCATCCGCTCCGGCTCTGGCGCTTACCCCACGGTACTCAAACCCTCTGATACTCGTTGAACCACCGGCATAAAACTTCTCGAACGGCGGGGCATCTCCTACTATACTGGCAGCATGCAGCTTCAAGGAGAGAACGGTTTTGCGCTCTGCCAGATCCTCGTGAAGTGTGTAATATCGCCTGTAAGTTCCACTGGCTATCCCAAAAGAATGATCTCCGCCGACTTGTTCGTATCCAAAATCAAAATCATAGCCTTTGCTTGGGTTAAACCTGTCATCGGTAACATTTTTTCCGGCACCCAGTCTAACTCCGAAAAGGGTGTTTGTGCCTTCAACATCCTGTATTTCCTCAGGAGCCCTGTCATCTAGGTCAACAACATCAACCTGTTCAGCCCTTAAACTCAGACTTCTGCGCCACTTGTTTTTATACCTTTTCTCAAATCCCACGTATCCCTTGATTCGCTCTTCGTCATAAGCTTCTCGCACTCTTTCATAACTCGATGCGACTACATCAAGGGATATCGGTTTATCTTTGAGATAAGGCTCGGTAAAAGATATTGAATATCTGCTGATTTCCGTTCCCGGTTCTACCGCTAATCTCAAATTTTGTCCGGCGCCCTTGAAGGCCCGGCCCGTAATCAATTCACCAAAATCTTCAGGATAATCAGAAATGTCAAAATTCCTCTGTTCAAAAACAAACTGCCCGATAACACCGCTGTCACTCGACACTCCGGCACCAAGCATTACAGAACCTGTCTGGCCCTCCACAATACTTACCTGGGCATCTCTGACACCCTCCTTTTCTCCGGTACGCGTAATCATTGCTGATTCAGCCAGAACGATACGTCTGAGATCCTTTTCCAGAGAACCTTTTCCATCACCACGGGCCGCATCGGCATCGTACCATTGTCCGGGTAAAAAGTCATACTCATCCAAGACACGTCGAACAACTTTATCCTGCGTCTGCTCGTTGCCTATGATATTAACCTGACCGATTCGAAAACGTTCTCCTTCACTTACTTTAAACTCGACATTGACCCGGTTGCCGGCAACAAACCTCGGTATCTGTTCTAAGCTTACATTAATAAAGCCTCTTTCATGATAAAACTCGACAAGCTTTTTTTTGTCTAATTCGGCCTGCTGCTTATTGTAAATCTGTCCCTCCTCTAATTTTAACAGGGCGCCTAACCGGTCTTCACTGTAATTTTCATTACCAGCAATACGTATCTTTGCGACATAATAAGCCGGTCCCTCTTCTACAATAAAACTAAGCCCGACTCTGCTCTTATCCGGACTGAAATTTCGCTCTACTTTTACGTCAGCATTCAAATATCCTTTTTTCTGATAAACCTTCTGAAGCCTTGATACATCCTCAGCAACTTTCGCCTCTACATAATATGCGGGCAGCACGAGAAATTTACGGGTCTTCGTCTTAATCACCGGCATAAGAGACCGCTTCCTGAACGCCTTATTGCCGCTGAATTTAACCGATTTGATTCTTACTCGAGGGCCTTCCTCAATCTTATAGATGATTTTACCGGATGATAAAGGCTCTTCATCAAGTGTCACCTGCACAAAAGCAAAGCCTTTTTCACGGTAAAACTCAGCAAGGTTCTCCGATGAGGACACAGCATCAACGGGATCGAGATAATTTCCCTTTTTCAAGTCCGTCTCTTTTATAAGCTGTTTATCATTATATTTCCGGTTGCCAATAAAGCTTATTGACCTGATAATATTTTTCTCGACTAATACAAATGTGAGCTGAACCTTGTCTTCAACCAAAGTAGTGCTATAATAAGCTTTATGTACGCCATCCAATTCGGCTATACGCCTGGCATCCTCGGCAGCTGCCGCAGGGTCAAACGACTGGCCGGTTTTGCTGCGAATTTTGGCTCTAACCCGACTTTCAGGAATACTTCGGTTACCATATATCTTGACTGCCCCTATAGGCATACCGGCCGGGACAGGTTCCCGGGCTAAAACAGTGCAAGTAAAAACGATAACAGTTAAAAGGCCTAATTTTTGCATTACTTAATGTTCCTTCTAAAAGGGTTCTTCCGCATAAGAAATATTTTCAAAGCGTGTAAACTTTTCCATGAAGGTCAGCCTGACAGTTCCTACAGGACCATTTCGCTGTTTTGCGATTATCAATTCCGCGACATTATTATCCTCATAGTCAGGTTCACTACGATGGTAATAATCTTCCCGGTGCAGCAGCACTACTACATCGGCGTCCTGTTCTATGCTCCCGCTTTCCCTTAAATCACTCATCCGGGGACGATGATTTTCTCTGTTTTCAGCAGCACGATTCAGCTGGCTCAAAACTATTACAGGTATATTCAGTTCTCTGTCAAGAGCCTTAAGATACCTTGAAATTGCTGTTATCTCCTGTTGACGTGATTCAATCCTGCCTATGCCCAGGCTCATCAGCTGCAGATAATCGATTACCACAGCATTTAAACCGAACCGGCTCCTTAACCTCCTGGCTTTACTGCGAAGCTCCAATGGAGTCAAAGCTGCCGTATCATCAATATAAATTGGCGCCTCGGATAAATTATTGCATGTTTCCAGAAGTCTCTGATACTGGTTGGTCTCAAGCATCCCTTTTCTGACCAGCTGAGATTCGATTGAACTATTACTGCACAGAAATCTCTCCGCCAACTGCTGCCTGCTCATCTCAAGTGAAAACATCCCAACCGGCACCTTTTCTCTGACCCCGATATGCTCTACAATATTAAGAGCCAGACTTGTCTTACCCATACTGGGCCTTCCGGCAATTATTATCATTTCTCCATTCTGGAGACCGCAGGTTATCTCATCCAGCTCAAAATAACCAGTCGCAAGACCTGTAACATGTTTACTCTCGCGTTTTTCAATTAATTCAAAGGCATGAACGACCAAATCCTTTAATGAAGATGTCGTATCACTTATTTTTTCGTTGGTAATAGCAAATATCTTCTGTTCAGCCTTGTCAAGCTTTTCGGAAGTGTCACCAGCTTCACCGTACGCATCATCTAAAATTTCAGTTGTAGCTGAAATCAGCTGACGAAGCAGCGATTTATCTTTCACTATACTGGCGTAATACATAACACTGGCCGAAGAAGGCACGGACTCCACAATCCTGGCAAGATATTCAACTCCGCCGACCTCATCGAGCTGCTTCCGTTTCTGCAGCTCATCGCGAAGCAGCACTGCATCGAGCCCTTCCGCCTTATTCTTCTCATGAAGAGCAATTAGAGCATCAAAAATGTATCTGTTCTCAATTCGGTAAAAGTCGTCTGTCTTTACCTTTTCCACAACATTGATGATACACTCCGGGTCAATTATCATTGACCCTAGCACTGCAGCTTCGGCTGCCAGAGACTCCGGCATACTGCGGGTTTCTCCAAATATACCACTGCGGTTACGCGCCCCCCCCCTTGCAGAAGAATCTCCGCGGACAGACTTCCTAGCAGAA
>JAFDCR010000383.1 GCA_019312685.1 Deltaproteobacteria bacterium
CGCGCTGTTGTTTCACAAACTCTTTTTAAACGCCGGGATATTAAGGGCAGGGTGGCTGCTCTGGAGATTCTCATCTGCACCTCGGCTGTCCGCAACCTTATAAGGGAGGGGAAAACATACCAGATTCCCTCTGCCATGCAGACCGGAAAGAAATACGGGATGCAGACCCTGGATGACGCCATTATGGACCTTTTGAAAAAGACCTGGATCAGTGCGGATGATGCCTACATGTATGCCACTGAAAAACAGAAGTTTGTCGGTTTTCTGAAAAAACCGCCGGTTGATTTCACCGAGCAATAATCTTTAGCAAAAGCAGGTATCAGTTAACCTGATACCTGCTCAAATTCATCTTCTTACCAGTTTCCGTAAATGTCAGTGTGCCGTCCCTGCCGGTGAGCAAAACCCGTATACCTTCTTTTTCCAGAGTGTAAAAGGATTCATCCGGCAGATTAAACGGATTGTTTCTGCCGACAGAAACGGCTATATATTCAGGCTCAACCGCCTTTATAAAGTCCTGACTCATTGAGGATTTGCTTCCATGATGGGGTGCCAGAAGTACATCCGCCTGCAAGTCTTTTCCTGCTGCTACCAAAGTGTTTGCCATGGCCGCACTGATATCTGCCGGAAAGAGAAAGGAATTGTCCGCTGTTTCAAGCTTGAGCACGATACTCAGATCATTTATGTTCGGCTCCTGGTTTGGAAAATTCATACCCAGGGAACCGTTATTCACACATAGAAGCCGGGTGCTGCCGCTCTGAAACAGTATCTCGTCCGTTTTGGGAATCTTTATAATAATGTTCAGTTTTTTAGCAAGATTGAGGAGCTCTCCGTATTCAGGGTCATGTCCGGTAGCGCCGTTTATCCATAGTTCTTTGGGACGAAAGTGATTCAGGATAAAGGCCAGGCCGTTGTAGTGGTCTGCATGGGGGTGAGTGATGATAACTGTATCAAGATGACCGATTTTTTTATGCCAGAGAAAAGGTCCTATCACCCTTTCACCAATATTGAAATTGGAGCCTGCCGCTCCTCCACCGTCAAGCAGTATATTCTTATTATGGGGTAGCTGCAGGACGGTTGCGGCGCCATGGCCGACATCCAGGACAGATACTGATGTTGCAGTGGAATTCTGCCGCCTGATGTCAGAGGCTGCCGGGATTGCCAGAAGACTGACAAATGAAACCGCTGCCACTATTATGGCGTAACGTCTAGGACTTGGCCTCAGATGAAACGTCATAATTATGCTGAGCAGCAGAATATAATAAAGAGCAATTTCCACTGCTGAAGGCGTCGGAAGGCGAAGTGAAACGTGTTCCATTGCAGAAAAGAAGGCACATATTCTTTCCGAAAAAATCAGGCCTGCACTGCCGGTTTTAAAAAAAATTTGGGCCAAACCGGGTGTCAGGGGGATAAAAAAACAGGCTATAATGCCTACAATAAGAGACCAGAAACAGATGAGCGGCTCTACTAATAAACTGGTTAAAGGAGCAATCAGCGAGATTCTGTTAAAATGGAAGAGGAGCAGCGGCAAGGTTCCGAGCATCGCAGATAATGACAGTACAATTGCTCCCAAAAGCCATTTGATAAATTTACTTTTGAGTATTCCTTGTCCAAAAGGAGAGGTTTCCTTAAGGGGCCTTACCTTTGAAAATCCGGATAAGGAATCAGTTGAATCCTTAAAGAGCAGATTTATAAGCAAAGGGTAAATGAGCGCAATTGAGATAACCGCACCAAAAGATAACTGGAAAGAGGCGGTGGTAATTACTGTCGGTTTCCATAGTAAAATCAGAAAAGCGGCTGTGAGAATGTGATTAACAAGATTTCCGGGCCGGTCGAAAATGATCGCAAGAATGAAAGCACTCGTCATGAGGAGGGCGCGGAGCACGGGGATGTTGAAGCCTGCAATAAATGCATAGGCAATCAATGGAAGGAGAGAAATGCTGACAGCAGCTTTGTTTACATTTATCTGGAGCAGAAGCCGGGTTGAACGTTTAAGCAGCCAGGACACTGTGGCAATGGTGACAAAGGCCAGGAGTCCCATATGCATTCCGGAGATCGCCAGTATATGCATGCAACCGGCTCTGATGAAACTATCGAGCACTGAATGAGATACGTCATGCCGGTCACCAATCAGAATAGCCTTGTATAACCCCCTTGAGGGTTGGGTTAAGGTATTGTCCAGGAAATTCGCAATATGATGACGGATTCGTTCCGGAAAATAGACTAGCGAGGCTACCTCATCAAGAGTCTCGACCTTGACAATATTACCCGGAGAATTTATCCAACCCTTGAGGAAAATGGATTTGCCGGCAAGGTGTTTTTTATAGTTGAATGAACCCGGCGTTGAAAATGTATATACAGGGGATATTTTTGTTTTGGCCAGAAAATGATCACCTGGTTTCAGTCCATCCGGCAGCAATCCTTTCATGGTAATAAGGATTAGTCCTGAAGCTTTTATTGGGGCTTCAGGCAGCAAGGTGGAATCACGGTGGATGGTTTTCACCCGCATCAGAAATCTGGTTTCCGGGCA
>JAFDCR010000384.1 GCA_019312685.1 Deltaproteobacteria bacterium
GAATATACTTCCGCCTGACGTTCCGGAAGATGAGTTTGCCTTTGTTCTGGATATGTCACATTATTCTACATTGAGTCTTGATGCCTCGGGTGTCAAACCAAGATTTGAACAAACAAACAATCGTTATGATGCGATATATGAGGGTGATCTTGGAGATGGTATGACAGAAATGGTGATAGACTTTTACTTCTATGAAGGGCGCTGGTTGAAATATAACCCCGGTGAGTCAATGTAAAAAGAATACGGGCCCAGGTCTTCATCCTTCAGTGTAATAACCGGGACTGATTTGCTTTTTGTTTACTTCTGTATTTTAAAAAATAAATCTGTCCCGATTTTTTTTAGTAGAAATGTATCCCTGGTCACAGCAAGGGGATTTCTAATATAAATAATGCCTGTCAATCTTTTTGAGGAATACATTATCTGTAAATATAACAAAAATACAACTAAGTATTTCAATCTTAAATTAAGCTAATCCCCAGTATTACTGATTAATCCCGTCGTGTGTTACGGTTTGGTAACGTTGTCTCTTCGTGGGTGTTACCGGATGGTAATGTGTGAGATCGTGAAATTTCTAACTAGCTGATATCATAATATTTTTTTTCTGGCATGGCAATTGCTTAAATAGAAGAAAAGAAGAGCGTTATGGGCGGTTTGAATACCATTCAAAAGGACTGGAGAAACAGGCCTGTATAAATTGGAAACAGAAGGGGTCAGCTATGGAAACAAAAAGTATTATGAAGTATGTATCGGTTCTTTCAGTTCTTGCATTGATCGGGGTGTCTGCCTATCTGGTACACGCCTCCAGGTTTTTTACCTATTTTACGGAAGACCCGAAAGTATGCATCAACTGTCATACCATGAACACCCAGTATGCAACCTGGCAGCACAGTTCGCACCGGGAGAGAGCCACCTGTGTTGAGTGTCATTTGCCGCAGGAGTCTCTCATTGACAAGCTTCTTGCAAAGTCCAAGGACGGATTCAATCATTCTTACGCCATGACTTTCCATACCTATGAAGGTCGGAATATCCGGGCAAGCGCTGGTGCCCAGAAAAGGATACAGGCCAACTGCATTGTCTGTCACAGGGAAATGGTCTCCCAAATGACAGCCAATGATCAATTATATGTTAAAGGAGGCGATACCGACCAGATCGCTCGGAAATGCTGGAGTTGTCACAGGAATATCCCGCACGGCAGGGCAAGGGGCCTGAATGCCACTCCGGACAATTTAGGAGTCAAGGAAATATGATCCCGAAAAATATAAAAGCGAACAGAGGAGGCTTGCGATTATGAAAAAGTCAACAGTGCTAACAGTTATTGCAGTGGCAGCCATTGTGCCCATGGCATTACTGGCAATATCAATCAATGAGAACAAGGCTGAACAGAAAACTCTCACCACTGTGCCGGCGATCAAGAAGCTTGAGTCGCGCAGTTCCGAGTGGGGCAAACACTACCAGCGCCAGTATGATTCATACCGGCAGACCAGGAAAAGCGACAAGATCACCGACATGCTGAAGGAGAATCCGGCATTGGTCGTTCTCTGGGCGGGATATGGTTTCTCCAAGGATTATAATGCACCTCGCGGTCATTATTATATTCTTGAAGATAATATCAACACTCTGAGGACCGGCGGACCTGTGGATGCTGCAACCGGTCCCATGCCAACAGCCTGCTGGACCTATAAGTCAACCGATGTTCCCCGCCTGATCGACAAGATCGGTGAACTGGATTTCTTTACCGGGAAGTGGGCCAGACATGGCAGTGAGATTGCTAATCCTGTGGGCTGTGGTGACTGCCATGACAACGAGACCATGCGACTTACGATCACGCGGGATTTTCTGAAGAGAGGGTTGGATGCGGAAGGCAGCCTGAAATCGGCCGATGTAACGCATCAGGACCTGCGGTCACTTGTCTGTGCCCAGTGTCACTCAGAATACTACTTTAAGAAAACAAAGTGGACCGATAAAAACGGCGAGGAGAAAACTGCCGGCGTCGTTACCTTTCCATGGGATAACGGTTTCAGTGTTGAAGCTATGGAGAAGTACTATGATGACAGAGATTTTGTTGACTGGACCCACAAGGTAAGCAAGACCCCGATGCTGAAAGCACAGCATCCCGGATATGAGATATATAAAACAGGGGCACATGGTTTGAACAATGTGGCCTGTGCCGACTGCCATATGCCTTACGTGCGCGAGGGCGGGGTAAAATACTCATCCCATAATGTGGGCAGCCCCCTGGAGCACATGGGAAAAACCTGTATGAACTGCCATAACGAAGAAGAGAAGGCATTTAGGGACAGGATTAACAGGAAGCTTGAAAGAAAAAATGAACTGAGCAAGACCGCAATGGATGTCATTGCCAAGGCACACCTCGAAGCCGGAAAGGCGTTGGAACTTGGTGCCACCGAGGCGGAGATGAAAGATATCCAGCAGGACATCAGACATGCACAGTGGAGATGGGACTACTCCATAGCCAGCCATGGTTCTTTCTTCCATGCTCCTGAGGAGACCTTGAGAATCCTTGGCTCCGCAATAAACAAGGGACAGGAAGCCCGGATCAAGCTGCGTGCTCTTCTGGCCAAGTACAATGCAGGCGACTATGCTGCCCCGGATTTCTCTACCAAGGAAAAGGCACAGGTAGTCATCGGACTTCCGTATGAGAATCTTGTTGATGAAAAGATGGCATTCCTGAACAGCCTTCGTAAGGAATGGGTCCAGCAGCAGATGCAGAAGGGACTGTATGATCCCAAGGCGTGGGAGGGCATGAAGTTAAATACATCATACGCTCCTGCTAAGTAGGTAACACAGTACCATGAACAGACAAAAAGCTCCCTGTGCGAAAGCCGGGGAGTTTTTTGTTTGTAGGATATACCGGCAGGGCCCCGCTGTAAACTGGAATTTTTTAAGGAAAAAGTTGCTTGTTACCACTCGGTAACATAAAGATTGTCTGGACTGTTGAGAAAAGATATAATGTAAATATCCTTTGAAAATCCCTCCGGGAGAATTTCGCGTGAATCTGATAATCAAGTTCATTGTTGCCGTCAGTGCAATCATTCTTCTTTCTTACGGGTTTCTCCTGTTCCAGACCTCGAACCTGCAGAATGAACTTGTCATGGAACAGGCACGGCAGCAGGCCCGCATCCTCTACAAACAGATACTGCTGACCCGGCAGTGGGTTTCGGACCACCAGGGGCTTTTCCTTGTAAAAACAGCAGGTGTGGCTGAAAATCCTTATCTCCAGGGGGCATCGATAAGGGCTGATGACGGTACGGTCTTTGTCAAACGCAATCCGGCAATGGTGACCCGTGAACTCTCCGAGTATGCAGCAAAATCAGGATTCTGCTGGTTTCGGATCACCAGCCTGAATCCGGTCAACCCGGATAATCAACCCGATGATTTCGAAAGAGGGGCAATGGTTCGTATCAGGGAAGGTCTTGCTGAATACGAAGCCATCACGGACACCCCAGACGGCAGGGTACACAGGTATATAGCTCCTCTTCTGGTCCAGGAATCATGTCTGACCTGTCATGCGGAACACGGTTATGCAGTCGGGGATATCCGGGGGGCATTGAGCATCAGTGTACCGCTGTCCTGGGCTGACAGGGCTATTCAGAAGAATAATTCCACCATTGTCAAGTATTCCCTGTTTTCCATTTTTGCAGTGTCTCTGGCGCTTATTTATCTATTCAACAAGCTTGTGGCACGGCGTATCGAGCGCCTGTCAAAGGGCATGGAAAACTACCCGGACAAGGAATACCATGTATTTGATGATAAACACATGATGGACGATGAGATCGGCAGGCTTATAAACAAGTTTAATGAACTTTGTGAGCGGCTTGACCAGGCGCAGAGAGATCTGGACAAGACCATGCAGCAGGCATTCTACAGTGAAAAGATGGCATCCCTCGGTCAGCTGACTGCAGGTATCGCTCATGAAATAAAAAACCCTTTGGGCGGTCTGCTTAACTGTGTCAAGACCATGGAGGAGGAGCCGGAAAACCTTGAGCTGCATAAACGCTATGTGCCTCTTCTTGATAAAGGGCTTAAACGTATCGAGCATATCATGCGCCAGCTCCTTAATTTCGGACGCAAGGCACCCCTGACCTACAGCAAGGTTGATATTGATGAAGTTATACGGGAATGTTTTGAACTGCTGGAGTACAGGTTAAAGGATATTGTTCTGACCCTTGACCTCAACCTTGCCGAACAGTTCTGCATTGATATTGAAGCCCTGCGTCAGATCATTGTCAATACAGCCCTTAATGCCATCCAGGCTATGCCTGAGGGCGGTAGCCTGACATTGCGGACTAAGCTCATCTATAACCGGATTGTCATTGTTGTTAAGGATAGCGGTACCGGTATTGCCCCGGAAGTCAAAAACAGGATTTTCGACCC
>JAFDCR010000385.1 GCA_019312685.1 Deltaproteobacteria bacterium
CATATTCATAATCTCTGCCGAGATCGATAATCCAGTAGTCTCCTGCAAAGGGCCAGAAAAATGAAACCTTCAATCTGGCATTTGTCTTTTTGTCCACCACCCAGGCCTTTCCTTTTACTGAGCGGTGTTTCCCGGAAAATGACCCCTCGTAACATTCGTTGACCACAGTTATTTTGCCGTCGTCCCGCAAGGTGTAGGTAGCTTTGCTGCCAACGCATCCTTCCTGGAACCTGTGTTTATATCTGGCAATTTCATACCACTGTCCGGTATAACGGCTTAAATCAACGTAACCGACGGTCTCCAGGTTTTTCATTCCTGTTTCATTCATGCTGATACACCCACCAAGTATAAATGCTATGAGCAGAATAAATATGTTAATTGATAGTATTTTCATTGGGTTAACAATCGAGCTGCATTTGGAACTTAATTCAAAAAATATCAACCAGATAATTTTTTTACTGTAGCTTGAAAAAACTCCGGTTCCCTCTTGTAATCAACAAGCTAAAACCGGAGTTTTTCAAATATATTTGACTTTGTATTGAGTTATTACCAGCGTTCCGTTCCGATCAATATGCTGACATCCATGCATTTTTCCTTTTCTTCCTGTGTCAGTTCTTCCTTGGCCTTGATATTGCCTTTAAGGGCATCAGCATAGCATGCATACTCTTTGCCATCCTTGTCTCTAATCCAGACCATTGATTCGTATCCGCCTTTATTATATTCTGTCTCAGTCATTGTTCTGCCTCCGGTTATTATTTTTATTTTAATCTTTTTACCATCTTTCTGTTCCGATCAGGATGTTGACATTTAGACACTTGGCCTTTTCCTCTTCACGCAACTCCGCCGGATTCTTTAAATCTTCCAGGTAGCAGGCAAACTGACTTCCTTCCTTGTCCTGCACCCAGACCATTGACTCATATCCACCGGTATTTTCTCTGAAGTTCATGACGTATCTCCTTATATATGAATTTCAATATTTATATTTCTCTTTGCTCCATCATTAATTTTAAAAATATGTACGCTTAGGCATTGAATCAATAGTAAACATTTGGTATGTTATTGATAGTAAAAACTATCATTTTGTCCAGGGCTTATATAAAGAGGGCGTTTCATGAACAGAGAGAATTTCTGCCGGGAAATTATAGATTCCCTGTCAGCGCATATTGCTGTCCTTGATCAGGACGGAGTAATTATTCTCACCAATAAGGCCTGGCAGGATTTTGGAGGGGCAAATGGTCTGCAGGGCCCTGCTGACAGCCTCGGGCAGAACTATATCACTATTGCTGAGGCGGCCGGGGATGAAACAGGGAGGATTGTGGCCCAGGGAATCCGTAAGGTCATCTCAGGTGATTTGAAGGAATTTTTTATAAACTATCCCTGTCACTCTCCCCTTGAAAAGCGGTGGTATGCAATGCGGGTGGTTAGGCTGCAGTTTATAAGCCTGGAGGCCCAGGTTATTGTAAGCCATGAAGATATAACCCCGATCATGCAGGCGCAGGAAGATTTAAAAAGAAAGGAGGAGGAACTGTTCCAGCAGAAAAAAATGCTGGAGGAATCAAACGTTGCCTTGAAGGTGCTTTTAGAGCATCGCGAAAAGGACCGCCGCAGTCTGGAGGAAAATGTGCTCGCCAATGTCAGGAAGCTGGTAATGCCGTATTTGGAGGAGTTAAGTTTCCGTAAGCTGGATGAACGGAGTCTTAATCTTTTGAATATAGTGCACCAGCGTCTTGAGGAGATTGTTGCCCCATTCCTGAACCGCCTGACCTCATTGAACAGACTTCTTTCACCCAGGGAGATTGATGTGGCTGCTTTGGTTCGCGAAGGCAGAACGAGCAAGGAGATAGCCGAAGTTTTGAGTGTATCAGTAAGTGCGGTGGATTTTCACCGGAAAAAAATAAGGAAAAAACTGGGTTTGACCAATGACAGGGCGAATCTGCGTTCCTACCTGCTTTCCCTGCAGTAGTTCAACGGCAAGGTGATATCTGAAAGTTGGCCGTCAGCCTTAAGTTTTTTTACAGAAGACTGTCCCAGTCGTTTGCCAGAACCTCCCTCTCCAGCTTGATCTTTTTAATCCCGCTGATCAACTCCTCTTCGGAAATGATCTTCTTGGCAATCAGGATGTCTACCAGGGCCTGGTTCAGGATAATCTCGGTTTTCAAAGCCTCCTCTGCCGTTATTACAGTAGGGTTGGTAATCAGTTCAGCCATTTTTCTTGCTGTCTCCGTTAATTGAGTTTTACACAAAGAAACTTTCTGTTTGCACAGCGGATTTTCGTTTTTTTAAAAGCATGGCAGTAATGTAACAACGGCGGGAACAGGGGCTCAATATTTAAAAAAAGGTAGTAAAATGATTAGCGTTAACTAATATAAAAAAATGGCATAAAGATATTAGAGGGCATCATATAGGGGGAAAATGACAGCCTTAAAACAAAAAAAGGTGGTAACATCATTTATCCGGCATCGGGGCAAAATCCTGCTGCTCCGGCGAAGCAGTAAGGTCGGAACCTACAAGGGCAGATGGGCCGGGGTGAGCGGTTATCTTGAAGTTTCTTCCCCGCTAGTCCAGGCTTTAAAGGAAATATACGAAGAAACAGGACTAACCGAATCACAGGTAACTCTTGTCAGTTCAGGCAAACCGCTGGAGGTGCCGGACCAGAAGCTCGGGGTCTGCTGGCTGGTGCATCCCTTCCTCTTTGAAACAAATGAACCTGAAAAAATTAAGCTTGATTGGGAGCATGTTGAAGTGCAATGGGTTGAGCCGGCTTTGCTCCGGCAGCTTTCCACGGTGCCGAAACTTGCTGAAGCTTATGAGCGATGCGGGTATGACAATGAAAGTAAAGGGTAAACAGGCTGCAGGGATATGACAGACCAAGAATTTGTTGCCGAACTTGAGGCAATCCGATCCGACCGCACAAGCGGGGCGGCTGAACTTGCCCGCAGGTGCCTGGAAATTGCTGCGGAAACCTGTCAGCAGGATAATTCGCCATCCACCCGGGAATTACTCGCCAGGCTCAATATCCGGATAGATCAGCTTGCCCAATCAAGACCAAGCATGGCCCCTGTGGCCAATATTCTCAGGATCTTTCAGGAGGATATCAAGGAATTAACCCACTTTCCGCTCGAAGAAGCCGGGAAACAATGTGTAAATAAAGCCAGGCAGACCATTGAGGCATCACTGAAATCAACGCAGAAAACCGCAGTAAATGCCTCAGAGTTTATCGGCGGAAACAGAACCGTCTTCACCCACAGCTACAGTTCGACTATTCTGCAGACTTTTACTCTTCTTGCTGAGAATGAAATAAAGGTCATTGTCTCCGAAGCGCGTCCCTTATGCGAGGGATACAGGCTGGCGGAAAAACTGTCGCAAATGAAGATTCCCACCACCCTGATCACCGACGCCCAGACCGGTCTATTTATCGCGGAAGCCGATATCGTGCTTGTCGGGGCAGACACCATCCTGCCTGATTTCTCCGTCATGAACAAGGCGGGCACCTATCTCCTGGCCTTAGCGGCACATGACAATAATATCCCCTTGTATGTCTGCAGTGAAAAATATAAACAGCTGCAACCCGGCAGCATTACTCCGGAATTGGAGGCCATGGACGGCGCAGAGCTCAATGGGCCTGAGCTACCCTTTGTCACAATTGAAAACATCTATTTTGATATAACCCCGGCAAAATTCATTACCGGCTGGATCAATGAAGACGGCGTGGTGCAGGTCCATCCCCGTTAATTTATTAATATTATAGATTTTAATTATATCATTATGTTTTGCTTCTACCGCTCTTGGAGGACAAGCAGGTATCACAAGTGGAAATTACCTTGCATACTGTCAGGAGAGTTTCAAAGTGTAGGAGGGGGAAGCAGTTGATAAATCAGTATCAAGCTCATGCCTCAGTTTTGTTGAAGGTGTTACTGGGATGCATGCAGTATGCAACTCCTACGGTCACAAGGTACTCCATTCTACTGCTTGCAAGAGAGCGGAATATTCAGTATGGATATAATTTTAACTTGGGCAAAATGTCTTTTGAAAACAAGCCACAGAAACTCAGCAATTCACCAGTAATAACTTTTATTTTGGCAATGCGTAAGACATTCCCCTTTCCTGAAAAAAACTGAGAATAAGAAGATGTCAACGCCAAGACTTAAACTGTTTGTTCACAAAGACAACATCATTAAGCTCAGATGCCCTAACTGCCTTGAGAAAAAAGAAATCCCTGCATCTGTTCTCAAAAATAAATATAAACTCAAAGGCAGATGTAGATGCGGAGCCTTTATTGAAGCTGACATTGAATATAGAAGAAGTTACCGCAAAGAAACAAATCTGGCTGGATATTATTCGTATGATTTGGAAGAATTGGAAAGAGTAAAAATGCTGAATGGGGAAATTATTGTTAATCTCAAGTTAAAAAATTGTAATATTATTAACATTTCAACTTATGGATTAAGATTAAAGAATTTGATTCCTCATGAGATAAAAGTTGATGATGTTTTTCATCTCATCTTCCAGCTCTCCTCAGGCACAGTCATAGAAAATAAAATTATAGTAAGAAATGTGCATGATGACCAAGCAGGTTGTGAATTTATTGATGGGTACGGTACAGATATCGGCTTGCTTATATAAAAACAATTTTATTTAAAAATATTTCTAACAAATAGCACCTTATTGCAACTCAAACTTCTTGCTGTCATTTCACACACGCGAATGATTCTTAATTCGTAAGGATGTCCAGTGGATATACAAAGACTCTCCGGTCTTCGGGGTATGGTTTTATCCAAGATTCTTGAAAGAAATATTGACTTTTTTGAAAATTAATAAAAAATAGAATCATTCTCATTAGCCCGAAAGATTTAATTTAAAAGATGGACTGTCATGAAGAAAACCGCTCTTTTAATTGCTGTATTGTCTATGTTCATAGATTCTCCAGTTATGGCTGAAAAACAGGTTGAAGTCACATCAACATACGAACTCTATGGTTCCTGCATAGATGTTATCTATGAAGACGAAACGCTTACTACCAGTGCCTATTGTAAAGGCTTCATTCAAGGAGCCGTGAATGCACATAAATATTTCACGACATATCATAACGTACCTGAAAAATATTGCCTGCCCCAAGCAATTACCGAGAAAGAACTCATTAAAATCTTTATTAAATATGTTGATGAACACCGCCAGGTTATAGAAAAACCCGCCACATCAACTTTATATTATATCTTGGATCAAGAATTCCCTTGTCCTCAATCCAAATCTTCAAAAATATTATACTTGTATAGATAAATTCCCATGCGATAAACAGGAATTATCCCGGTACACTTTAGATCGGCACAATTTACAGTTAAGTTAAGCCAGTTGCAGGCCATCCGGCCTTTGCCTAACATTCACTAGCATCACCAAAACGGGAATCATGCCGCATAATATTTTGCTGAATTTACGTAATGGAGCCAAACCTTCATTTGACTCTTTTCAGGCATTTTGTAAGTGATCAATTTAAAGGTTGCCAAGAAGTTGGCTGCAAAACAAAAAAAGGCTTTAAGGTTAATTTCCTCAAAGCCTTTGCTATTCCTGGTAGCGGG
>JAFDCR010000386.1 GCA_019312685.1 Deltaproteobacteria bacterium
CAGCAAGAAGGACCGCAAAGCTTACCAATCCCCCCATAAGGTAAAATTTTTTGCCCTTAACCATGACCTTCTCCTCCTTATGTATGTTTGCAATTATGTCCGCAATCTGGATGTTTAAGGATGAAAATTAGCACGAATGAGAATAATTATCAATAACAAAACTCTCAAAGTTTTTTAAGGAAAAATGCCCTTCCCGATGATTTGAGAGGGGCCTTTGTTATATCCTGAAGATAGCTGTCTTCTTTACCGATATAACACTCTCTGGACAACACAACTTCGATAAATTTTCCCTTTTTGACTTAAGTCAAAGCAGTTCATCAGAAATTGGTTACGGTAGATCCGTCGTAAACTGGATCAGGATGTGTTGAGGCGGGTCGTAAAAAGATTTCTTCCCCAGAAAACATGCTCTTTGCCGAAAAGTTCAGGTAACAGACCAGTTGAATATCAATCTATGAGAGAGGAGGATACTATGAAAGGAAGAGGTATCGAGATGCGATAAATAGTGACACTGTCAGTGCACATTGAAAAAGGCCCTTCCATTGGTTTGGCGGGCCTTTTTTAAGCACATGTCTATTGGACAGTTTACAAAGGACTCGTCGCGCCACCTTTCTCAGGAGTCATTAGGAAGAGTGGTTTTGGAATTACTTGATTGCTCAGATTCCGAGTAAAGATCAGGGTACTCTTTTTGGGCACAGTCGTGGCAGATGCTATGGGTAAAATCAAGGTCAGTGCGAGTCTTAAAGTATGCTTCAATTTTCTGCCAGTATCCTTCGTCATTTCTGATCTTCTTGCACCAGGCACATATCGGCAGCATGCCGCTCAAGGTTTTAACATCTGCCAAAACCTTTTGCAGGTTGTCTATCAATTCCTCTCTGGCGATTTTTTCTGCCTTTAGCGTTCCGTAATAAAATCCGATGATACCGTTGAAAAATGCAAATGAAAGGCTCCAAGGCAGCATGTTAATGGAGAAGGAAAGCAATACAACATCAAAGGCACCAACCGTAATTGGTGTGCCTAATGCAGAATCACTGGTAGTCATCAGGTAAGAAAGCAGCATGATCAAAGGATGGAAAACTAAGTATCCAGTCATGGCTCCTACCACGGTGTATTGCAATAGAATCCTCTGCTTTGAATCCATGCATTTTTTATTACTTCATCCGTTCTGCCATTGCAAAACAATAAACAAAAAGGGCACCCTCCAGCTAAGAAGGGTGCCTTTATGTAAAGTGGTATAAGAAAGGAGAGTTCAATGTCAAACCGGGATAGTTATTCTGAAAGTGACACCTGCGTCAGGATTGTTTCTGCATTCCAGTTTTCCGGCATGGGCTTCAATTATCTTTTTGGCTATTGGCAGCCCTAGACCGGTGCCCTTTTTCTTTCCGGTTTCAAACGGTTCAAAAATCTTTTCAGCAATATCTGCAGGAACTCCCGGGCCCCTGTCAACAATATATATTTGGAGTTTGCCGTTATGACGTTCCAGGGAAACTCTCACCGTTTCACCCTGAGGTGAAACTTCAATGGCGTTAGTCAACAGATTAATAATTACCTGTAGCATCTTCTCATACTCAAAATTGAATTCACAAACTTTTTCTGAAGGTATTTCAACCCTGACCCCATGAAGCCCGGCAATCTCGCTTACCGTTTCCTTTGCCTCCCTCAACAGCAAAAAAAAGTCGTTTGACTTGGGTGAGAGTTTCATTGGCCTCGCATAAAGGAGTATGTCAGCTACCTTTTGCTCAAGCCTTTCAGCCTGCTGCCTGATGATTGTTACCTTTTCCCCCTCAGGGGTGTCAGAAGATATTTTACCTGTTAATCTCCTTGCCAGGCCGCCAATCGTAATTAACGGAGTTTTCAGGTCATGGGCGATCATGGCAGCCGCTTCTCCTACGGCGGCCAGGCTTTCAGCCTTTCTAGCCCTGGTTTCCTGGGCGGTTTCCCTGTCTTTAAGCCAACCCAAGAGTCCTCCGATAAGAATAAAAAGAAGAATTTCCATGGCGTTGCCAAAATCATGAGTTGAAAACTCTTCGCTACCTGAAAAAATGAGGGGAGCGTAAAATATCGAAATGATGAGCGCAGTTGACAATCCTCCTCTTAAACCAAACCAGAAACCAGCAAGAATTATGGGCAGGAAATACAGTTCTCTGAAGATGACATGCCGAATACCGGCATCGGGTGTAGTAAGATAATGCATCAGGGTTAAAACAATAACCAATGTTATTATTGTTCCAACTTTTAGAATGGACGTAATAGGAATTTTTGATTTATCACGGACTAAAATTGGAAATTTCATGACTGTTGTTTTCAACGCCTAATACTTTGTTTAATATCGTGCACCAGAGATTTACGTTCAATGTGACCGGAATATTTTTTGATTAGGATTCCTTCCCTGTTCACAAGAAACATTGTAGGTAAAATTGCTATACCCCCAAAATCTTTTTTAACGGCTTCATCTGCCAGCAGAACTTGGTAATTTATCTTTTGTTTCTTGATGAGATTCTTAAGGCCCAGCTCATTTTCCCGGTCTACCGCAATGGCGAGTATGGAAAATTCCTGATCTCCAAATCTATCCTGCAGTTTTTTCAGTAACGGGATTTCCTCAAGGCAGGACCTGCACCATGAGGCAAAGAATGTAACCAGGACGACCTTACCTTCAAGGACTTCATTTGAGGTGAAGGTTTCTTCCGGAATGGGCGAAGACAGGCGAAATTCCGGAACCCTCTTTTCCTGTCCGCTTATATCAACGACACCTGCGCCCTTTGTCGATTCCCGGTCATTACGGCCGGTGCAGCCAGACAGCAGCAGCATTATTACTGCCGCTGCTGAAAGGCTGTATTTCAGTGACCGCAAAAGATCCATTATTCATGTCTTTTTTCATAGATCTGCTTCCAGATATTTTCCATCTCTGAATTAAGTTTTTCCAGATCTTTTTTATCAGTTTCAGGGTTACGCAGGGCCTCTGCATAATCAAACTTTAAAGCATGCATTTTCTTACGCAGTTCCTTCGTTTCATTAAGAAAATCCTGATTTTCCTTAAACTGCTTTTCGTATTGCTCGGGTGAGTGGTAGCCCATCATGCCGGACCCCATGCCATAGCCGTAGCCACCCATCATTCCAGGGCCCATGCCGTAACACCCACCGCCCATCATGTTGTGATGCATACCGTGGCCGTAGCCGCCCATCATACCGGGGCCCATACCATAGCCGTATCCACCCATCATGCCAGGTCCCATACCATATCTACCATGACCTCCCATCA
>JAFDCR010000387.1 GCA_019312685.1 Deltaproteobacteria bacterium
GGCCTCGGCAGCGAAGTCCACCTGGGCGAACTGCGGCGTATTTTTGGGAATTCCCGCTGAAAGCAGTTCAAAGGCGGCCACCTTTACACTTCCTCCCTTACCGGGACTGGAATAGAGGAAACCGTCTTCAAAACGGATTGAACCTTTGCTTATATGCAGTGGAATTCTGCCGCTTACGGTTCCTTCGCCTTCTGCACCGGATATCCCGAACTGGGTTAAAATCTCAGACAGTATAAGCCTGTCGCAGAATATGGTAACAATATATTCATTTATATTTGGTGAAATTCTTACTGCATTTGCAAACATACGTCCGCCGACCCAGTCGACTGCCCCTTCTTCGATAAATATTGAGTCCGGTGATTCCAGCCGCCAGACCACTTTTCCCTTATTCAGGCTCAAGTCACCCATGGTAATTCTATCAAAGTTAACTTTCTGGGCCGGGGCTGAGCGAAGATCAGGCAATGAGGGCAGTGCAAACTTCAGGTGGATATTCTCAATATTTAAATTCTTTTCAGGGAACTCGAATCTGCCGTTTTGCAACAAAATGTTCATATACCCGTTTAAGCTGTTTACTGCGAGTTCCAGTTCTCCATCGAGTCCAAGATCTCCGCTCAAAAAGGAACCGGACATCGAACTAGCAAAATCGCCAAGGTGCAGTGTAGCAAAAGGGGCTGTAGCCATATAAACAGCTATTCTTGCCCGGAGGCCGGGATCTGCAATTCCCGCATGTCCGGTTATCTTTGTCAGCAATCCACCGGGAAGGGTGTGATTGAAACCGCCCTCAAGCTCATAAGAGCTTTTTCTTAGTTGTATCTCAGCTTCGAAAGAGCCAAGTTCATTATCTCTCCAGCGAATCCCTGTAATTTCCAGTCTTCCCCTTTTTTCCTCTTCGGCATGGGGCCATTGCCAGGGCAAGGTGCCGGTGAAAGAATCAAAACTTATCCCGCTCCCCTGCTCCTCCCCTTTTGCTTTGTTTACGCTAAGTTCTCCTTCCAGTTGCAGAGATTCCCTGTTACGTAACGATTGGAACATTTTACCTGCCAGCGAAACAGCAGCCGACACTGCGACTGTTTCTTTTTTGAATTCTATTTCCGGGATGGTGATAATAAAATCACCGTTTCTGTGATTCTTCCGTGTCGCATCTCCGTCTTGTCTGAATTCCCCCTGCAGCTCAATGCTTGGCAGAAATATGCTTGTTTTATCGGGATCTGAAGCATGAACATCGGTTATTGCAAACAAAACATCAATCTGGTCACCATCGCCTGATCCTTTGCCTGTAATAGTGAATGAGGGGTATTTTGCGCTCAGTTTTTTTCCAGCATATAAAATCTCGAAATTCTTCTGGGGTGCTGCACCTTCAATATCGGCCTTCCAGGTTCCCGATTGTTGCAAAACGAATGAAAAGCTACCCTGAAGTTCGGGGTTTTCCCTTACTGTTGCCACCATATCTGCATAGCTGAAATTCAATGATCCGTCTAAACTTTTGACAGAAAATGTGCCATTGCCATTCATGTTTCCAGCATTTTGTACCTGCAATGAACTCTGCAGGACAACGGCAGCTGGAATCGGTTTTGTAATTGAACCGTGTGAGATAACATCCCACTCCTGTCCTTTCCCGCGAACCAGCAAACGAATTGGCTCTGCTGTTTCTGTATTAGCCTGGTATTGCCCGAATACAACTGGAGCCTCCTTGAAACTCAGTGATTCAAGCCGGCAGTCAATCTCAGCGGCAACAAGTTCAAACGGCTTGAGTTTCATATCAGCCCTGCCATTGATAACGGCCTTGCCCGGATTTATTTTTTTCCACTCATCGCCGAACAGAAAGGCATAATAATTTAGATTTAAAGAGCCGGCTGAAAAATTTATTGTGGTTTTATTGTTGGCAAGATCAATTATTCCAGTAAAAACAATCTCCTCCCCATATGGAAATAACCGCAGGCCAAGACGATAAACTGGGAGATTGTTTTTATCTTCCCCTTCAATTTTATTTAATTGCAGATCAAAGGGAATAAAAACGCGCTGGTTTTCAAACCAAAAACTTATCAGGCCGTTGCTGAGCTGGAAACTGTCCACCAGGACAGGCAGGTGTATCTCAGATGAAGGTTGTGGGGCGCCAGAGGGAATTTTTTCTCCGAAAATTTTATCCAGATTTATCCCAGGAACAACAAGTTTTCCTTCTGTAATGCCCAGGTTCAGTCTAAGGCCGTTAATTCCCACCCGCTTGATTTTCTTATCCAGTATTGCGGTCAGGGTATAGTCTGCTTCGATTGAGGCAATACTGAGAGCTATATTTCCGTCTTGGCCCAGGATCAAATTGTCAACGGAGGTTTTATTAAGTCCTAAGGTGTTGACCTTGCCTGAAAGAGATGTAGAAAGTTTTGCCCCCAGAGAAGGCAGAACATTTTTTTCTAAATACCGGGGAAGAAGAATTGAATTCGTTAAGATTCCGCCAGCAAGCAGAGAAACTAACAGAAACAGAAAAAACTTAATCGGTTTATATCTCAAGAATATCTGCTCCAAACAGCTGAAAGAATATTATCGTCTGGTAATCACTTATAACCGGATTCGTTTTTGTGCTTCTATACAATTCGCAGGTGAAGGAAGTATTTTTCTTCGCTGTAAAGAGACAAGAGACACATAAATTTTTAAAAGGAAGAATTTATTTCTTCAGGGTGAAAATACCTTTTAATATTAACAGAAACCATGGAATGCCGTGCATGAAAAGATCAAACCAGTCAAGGGGTCGTTCCAGGCGTCCTTTGAAAAGCATCTGTATCTTTTCCACAAAATGAGGTGGATTATAAGGGGCCAAGCCCAAGGTCAGGCATGCAATAATAAGGATTCCCCATGGAAGGGAATCAAAAAATTTTTCCATGTCAAAAAATCCTTGTTTGGATACGATCAGGGAATATTGAGGTTAAAAGATACACTGTCCGGCACATCGTTGGCCATGACACTTATGGATATAACCCACCACCCCGGCATGCTGAATTTCATGTTGTCAACCCGGTACAGTCCGTAAAATCCGGCCCGGGTTATCTCGGGATGGGTTGGCAGACCATGACCGTGCTCCGGCATCTTCCCGGTTAGCAGCACCCTTGCGTCATTAACCGGCTGTCCGTCCGGGTCGCTGATGGTCAATTCCCAGCTGTGTATCCGGTTGGTCTTGATAATTCCGCTGATACTCTGGTATGAAATTTTGTATTTACCGTTAGCCGATAACTTTGAGGTTGCATAATCGAGTTCCTCTGGATCGGGAGCTTGGGTCACGGCAGGTTCCTGGTCCATGGCCTTTGTTTCAGAAACCTCGGAAGCTGTTTTGGCTTGTTCCGTTCCCTGAATTTTCTCGATTTCTTCAGAC
>JAFDCR010000388.1 GCA_019312685.1 Deltaproteobacteria bacterium
CCCTTGGCGGCTGTCTGCCGATGCTGCTGCAGAGTCCGGTGTTTTTTGCCCTGTATAAGGTCCTGCTCCAAGCCATTGAACTCAGGCATGCTCCCTTCATGCTCTGGATCACCGACCTTTCTGCCCCGGACCGCCTTATGATAGGGATCGACATCCCGCTTCTCGGCGGTATTCCGGTCCTAACTCTCCTGATGGGGGGCTCCATGTTTCTGCAGCAGAAGATGACTCCCAGTCCGGCAGACCCCACCCAGGCAAAAATAATGATGTTTCTGCCGGTGATCTTCACCTTTATGTTTTTGAATTTTGCTTCCGGTCTTGTGCTGTACTGGCTGGTAAACAACCTGTTGTCCATAGCCCAGCAGTATTTGATCAACAAGCAGACCGCGACAGCTTAAAACTAATTATCCCGGTCTGTTTTTAAAGATCAGTGTAAACAGCCGGCGGATAAACATGAGGAACAAAATGTCTTTACATAAAAAAATGGAATTTGAGGAAAAAGATATTGCTTATGCCATCAGTAAAGCTTGCAAAACCCTCAACGTTTCCCAGGAAAATCTTGATATAGAGGTACTGACTACCGGGACTACAGGAATTTTTGGCCTTTGCCGACAGAAAACCCGACTGCGGGTTGCTATCAAGGAAGACTACTATAGGGAAAAAGAAGAAAAACAGCCTGAAGATGAAGAAAAGCCCAAGGCCCCAAAAACAAGAACTCCTAAAAAGCAGAAAGCCTCTGCACCGGAGAAAAAGAAGGAAAACCTCCCTGCACCCCCGGCGAAATCGGATCAGGTGGAAAGTGGGCCTGAAACTGGTATTCAGCTGGATGCCAATATATCCACACAGGTTGAAACCGACCTGAACCGGATTCTGGAATTGATGGGTTTCCCTTCTACAGTATCTATCTCAATCAATCAGGAAAATGTAGATGCCCTGATCAAAGGGGAATATGATAATGAGGTAGTAGGAGAAAACGGTAAAGTTCTTGACAGTCTGCAGTACCTGCTCAGGAAGATGATCGGCAAAAAGTTCTCAGATAAGGCGATTATTTCGCTTGATGCCGGGGATTTCAGGGCAAACCGGGACGAAGAGTTGAAGCAGCTTGGCTTGAAACTTGCCGCCGAGGTCAAAAAAGGCGGCAAAACCAAGTCGATTCCATCGCTGAATCCTTACGAGCGTCGAATTGTTCATATAACCCTGCAGGATGATAAGGATATACGCAGCAGAAGTGTAGGAGAAGGGCTTTTCAAAAAAGTTTTGATTTACCGTCCTGGAAAAGGCAGAAAAGGATCTGCCAGAAGAAGAAGGGGCGGAAAGAATAAAAAGTAGCAGAAAAACCATTGAGCCGATGGTTCAATGGCTTAGAAAGTGAAGTTTACAAAAAGAACTGATTTGCAAAATTTATCCAGCTCTTTTTCTGATAGCAGCACGGAAGAAACCATTGCTGCAATAGCGACGCCGCCCGGTCCCGGCGGCATCGGCATCATCCGTATAAGCGGACCGCTGGCAATCCAAATTTTTCAAAAACTGTTTTTACCCCGCTATAAAACAGCGCCGCAAAAGTATGACAGCCACAGAATGTATTATGGCTGGATCATGGATCATGACCGTGGTTCTCCGGTTGATGAGGTCCTTGGCGTTTTCATGCAGGCCCCCAATACGTATACCCGTGAGGATGTTGTTGAAATTCAGTGCCATGGCAGCTATCTGGTTCTCCAGGAAATTTTAAGCCTTGTCATCGCAAATGGTGCCCGCCTGGCAGCACCAGGCGAATTTACCAAGCGGGCATTTTTAAACGGCCGGCTTGACCTTACCCAGGCAGAGGCCGTCATAGACCTTATTGAGGCAAGAACAGACGAAGGGCGCTCCATGGCGGTTGGGCAGCTGCAGGGTTTGCTTCATGAAGAGGTTGCTGCAATTCAGGAAAAACTTGTGGCCATGAGGGCCGTTATCGAGGTTGCCATAGATTTCCCTGAGGATGAAACCGACATTCTGGATCATGCCCGCCTAAAGCAGCAATTAAAAGAGGATATTGAAAAGCCGCTTCGGGAACTCATTGCCCGGGCCGACGAAGGCAAAATATACCGGGAAGGGATCAGCGCCGTGATCCTTGGTCGTCCGAATGTCGGCAAATCAAGCCTTTTGAATACTCTGCTGGAGGAAGACAGGGCCCTGGTCACCCCTGTACCGGGAACGACACGAGACACCATTGAGGAGTTCATCAATATCAAGGGCATGCCGGTCCGCATTGTCGATACGGCTGGAATAAGACACACAAGTGAGACTGTTGAGGAACTGGGTATCCAGCGGGCCCGAGCCAAGCTTGCCGATGCGGAATTGGTGCTGTTCATGCTGGATGCCTCAGAACCGCTGACCAAAGAGGATTTGTCTCTTTATGAGAGTGTAAAACGAAACAGTAGAAACCAAAAAGTACTGCTCATCTTAAACAAGATCGATCTAGCTCCTGCTATAAAGCCGGAGCAGTACAGCAGTGCTTTGGGAAATGAACCTCTGGTTTCCGTCTCGGCCAAGAAACACAGCGGGATTTCAGAACTCAAGGATACGATTTTTTCCTTAATTACAGGAAGCAGGCAGGGGTTGGGTTGGGATCCTGGAGCAACCGTTGTACCCAATGTGCGCCACAAGGATGCACTGAAAAAAGGTTTGGAGGCATGCCGCAGACTTGAAACCGGACTGGAGGCGGACTTATCCCCGGATCTGTTGGCTATCGATCTGCAGGCAACTCTGGGCCATTTAGGGGATATCGTAGGTGAAGCTACTACCGAAGATGTGCTGGATATGATTTTTGAAAGATTCTGTATCGGCAAGTAAGGTTGATAAGGAAAAAAATCACCTGTTAAAGGCTGATTTCTCTTTTTCGCATGAATCAGATCCTGCTCCTTTAAGATTTCTTCTCGGCAAACCAGGATGGCTGTGTCAATTTGACCGGCAGTTTTATAATAACGGTTACCCCGGATTGTTTTCTGTCTATAATCTCCATGCTTCCATCATGTTCAAGTATAATCTGTCTGCACAGGGAGAGCCCCAGCCCCATCTGCCCGGGCTTTGAGCTTATAAAAGGCTGCAAGGCCTCTTTGTGCGATATATTTTTAAATCCCCTCCCGCTATCGATAAACTGGATATGGATATTGTCCCAGCACAACAGCACCTTAATTGTTAATTTGCCGCCCGTGCCTGCCATGGCATCAAAACAGTTCTCTAAAATGTGCCAGAGTGCCTGTCTTATCAATGATTTGTCAATATACATCGGCGGCAGATCTTCATCTATTACCGTTTTCATCTCAATGCCCGCAAGTTCTGCTTCTGTTTTCACCCTTTTACACCAGTTTGTAAATAATTCACTCATATCAACCAGGCTGTAATTCGGCTTCAGCGGCCGGACGACATCACAGATATCGCTTATCAGGTGTTCAATATGCTGCACATGATGACTCACATGTTTCAGCTTTTTTCTACAGCCATGGGGAAGGTCAACTCTTGTCATCATCCGTCGAACCAGACCGCCGATAATCATCAGGGGATTGCGCAATTCGTGGGTCATGCGATAGGAAATCTC